>CAYVBH010000046.1:0-17476 GCA_964449015.1 uncultured Bacteroidales bacterium | reverse complement strand
GCTGATTTGCTGATGATGGTTTTCCTCTGACCCCATGCCAGCGTGGCTGCAATAAAACCAGAAATTTCTATATCCTGAGGCAGGGTAAATCGGTGAGGTATTTGTATGGGATCGGTTTCAATGAATTCCCGACGGTTATAATATTCGACTTTCATGTCGAGGAAAGCCTTCAAATCTCCTGGTTTCCAAATTTTCAAATTATCAAATTATCAAATTATCAAATCAACCTGCTGCTTTATATTTAACTAACCAACAGCCCGTCATGCATGGTAATGGTTCGATCGCTCATACCGGCCAGATCATTGTCATGTGTTACAATTACGAATGTCTGGTTATATCTGCCGCGAAGGGTAAAGAAAAGCTCGTGCAATTCTTTCTTATTGTTTGAATCGAGGTTACCCGAAGGTTCATCTGCAAAAATCACATCGGGATTGTTGATCAAAGCCCTGGCAACAGCAACCCGCTGTTGTTCACCACCCGAGAGTTCATTGGGTTTGTGTTCGAGCCGGTGACCCAGGCCCAGAAATTCAATTATTTCTTTTGCCCTGCTGACGGCTTCGGGCCGTGAAACGCCAGCAATAAAAGCCGGTATGCATACATTCTCGAGCGCCGTGAATTCAGGCAGCAGGTGGTGAAACTGGAATACAAAGCCGATATGCCGGTTTCTAAACCGGGCCAGCTCCCGGTCGCGCAGCTTACCGATGTCCGTTCCGTTGACATGCAAGTTTCCGCCGCCCTGTTTCATGAGTGTTCCTGCTATTTGAAGAAATGTGGTTTTCCCTGCCCCGCTGGCGCCAACAATGGTTACAATTTCCCCCTTCTGTATGGACACGCTCACACCCTTTAAAACCTGCAGCGAGCCGAATGATTTGGTGATATTTACAGCTTCAATGATGGCCATGGTCAGGGTAGATGCAGGTTGTGATTCAGGAATTAAGATTGTTGTTTAATTCGTTCATATCTTTCTTGATATCACCCGTGCTTTCATTTATTTCCCGGGAAATATCACCGGTGATGTCGGTCATGTTCTTTTTGATGCCGCCAATGCTTTCGTTGATATCTTTTGTCAGTCCGTTTGTACTGTCATGTATCTCGCGCTTGATATCATCGGTGGCTTTTCGGAATTCACGAAGCCCCTTTCCCAGACCTTTTGCCAATTCAGGAATTTTGTTGGAGCCAAACAACAACAGGAACACCAACAAGGCAAGCAATATTTCCCCTCCGCCCAGGGCCAGAATTATATATGCCATTACTGTAAATTATAGTGCAAATATAGGAAACGTCCGGTCAATTTTTATCCAATGAATGAACTTAAAATGAGTAAACAAAAAAACCCCGTTGTCGCGGGGTTTTTTTTGTTTAATATCGAAAACTTATTTCTTTATTTCCTTGTTCTTCCGGGTATCATATACCAGGGCAGTGGCTATGAAGACTGTTGAATAAACGCCGGAAAACAATCCAAGCAACAGCGCAAAAGCAAACCCTCTTACGCTTTGACCAGTATAGAAGAAAATGATACCCACTGTGATTAGCACGGTGAGCGATGTAATTATGGTTCGTGAAAAGGTATCATTGATGGCCTTATTCATCAGCGTGGCATAATCCATCTTGGGATGTAGTGCCTTATACTCACGGATTCGGTCGAAAATTACCACAGTATCGTTCACCGAATATCCCACAATGGTCAGGATGGCAGCGATAAAGGTTTGATCCATCTCCATGGAAAATGGCATGATACCATAGAGGAGAGAGAACAGGGCAATCACAAAGAAAGCATCGTGTGCCAGGGATGCCATGGCACCCAGACCGAAACTCCAGTTACGGAACCTGAACCCGATATACAGGAACATGAAGAACAAGGCGATAAACAGGGCAATGAAAGAATCACGTTTGATGTCAGCGGCAATGGTAGGCCCTACGCGCTGCAATCCTTGTACGTTCACATCTTTGAACTGGTCATAAGTTACATCATTTCCAAGTAAGGGTTTCACCCCGTTGTATATGAGCTGTTCAATTTTGCTATCCACTTCAGGATCTTCGGAATTAACATCATACTTGGTAGTAATTCTTACCTTGTCTTCCGAGCCATAGGTAATTACGGTAGGCCTCATACCCAGTTCTTTCTCAACCATATCAGCAACCTCAACATTGCTTACGGGTTTATCGAATTGAACAATATAATTGCGGCCACCGGCAAAGTCGACACCCTGATCGAGTCCGCGTGTGAACAACGAACCGATGCCAATCACGACCATGATGCCGGAAAGGATATAAAATTTCTTCCGGTGCTTGATGTAGTCGATGTTGATATTCTTGAATGCCCCTTCTGACAGCCTTGTGCTGAAAGTAAGCTTGGCCGAACGCTCGAGCATCAATTCAAAAACCAACCTGCTGATAAAGATCGCTGCAAACATTGAAGTTATAATACCAATTACCAATGTTGTGGCAAAACCTTTGACCGGTCCGGTACCCAGAGCAAACAGGATAATACCGGTGATCAGCGTGGTGATGTTACCGTCGATGATTGCTGAAAGTGCGTTTTTATATCCATCGGCTACAGCTATGCGGACTCCCTTGCCGGCCATCAATTCCTCACGGATACGCTCATAAATAAGCACGTTGGCATCTACCGACATACCGATGGTAAGTACGATACCAGCGATACCGGGGAGTGTAAGTGCAAGTCCCATGGATGCCAGCACGCCGATCAAGAAGAACATGTTAAGGAACAGGGCGATATCAGCAACCATACCGGCACGGCGGGTGTAGTAAAAGATCATGAAGGAAAAGATCAGGATGAAGGAGATCAGAAGTGAATTCAAACCTGATTTGATGGATTCCTTACCGAGCGAGGGCCCGATAACTTCTTCCTGGATGATTTTACAGGGAGCCGGCATGGTACCTGATTTCAGCAGGTTTGCCAGGTCTTCGGCCTCTTTGGCATCAACCCCGGTGATCTGCGAACTGCCGGTAGGAATTTCTTCAGTAACCCTGGGGAAGGAATACACATAATCGTCCATAACCACGGCAATGATCTTTCCGACATTTTCACGGGTGAGTCGGGCCCATACCTGGGTTCCCTGGGAATTCATCTCCATGGAAACATAAGCCTCGGCGGTATTCTGATCATATGAATTAACTGCACGCGTTACCACGTCTCCGGTAAGAGGTGCCCTGCCGTCACGGCTGGTTACCCTGATGGCATGTATGTAATAAAAGTCGGTGGGCTTTTTGGTGGTATAGTTCTCAATCGGAGAAGCCGACCAGAAATACTTGAAGTTACGGGGGAAAATATTGCGCTGTATACCCAGCCTTAGATACTGGTTAACCTTGGCAGTATCTTTATAATGCACCTGTCCGAAAACGGACCCGGGAATCAGCTCACCATTCTCGGTAACATAAGGTCTCAGTACCAAAAACAGGGGGTAATCCTGTCCGAAAGCATCCGGGGCAGCAAGGCTGTCTTCAGAAGCAGCAGCAGTATCTTCTGATAATTGCTGCAACAGCGCAGGAGTTTCAGGGTTATTTGCGCTTTGGGGCTCAGCAGAAGCGACGGCAGTTGCCGTTGTGCTATCAGCCTTTGATGAACCAGCCTGAACGGCTGAAGCACTCTGAGCTGTTGATTTGTTGACGGACTTAACCAGGTCATTCAAAGCCAGCAGGCCGTTGCGGATTTCCACATCGGTATTGTCGTATGTTTCCCAGAATTCGAGGCGGGCAGCACCCTGGAGCAATTTTCTGACCCTGTCTTTTTCAGAAACACCCGGTAATTCTACCAGGATGCGGTCACCGCTTTGCAGGCGCTGCACGTTGGGTGATGTCACCCCAAAATGGTCAATACGGGTATTGATGATCTGAAAGGAATTGGCGATGGCCTTGTCGGCTTCCTCGCGAACAACTTTCAGTACTTCGGCATTATTTGTATTGTAAGTGATACGGTCGCGAAACTCAGCAGAAGTGAACAACGCAGAAAGTCTTGCACTCGGATCAATGGTTTCAAAAGCCTTACCGAACAAATCCACAAAGTTTTCATTGGAACCAACCTGATTCTTCTTTGCCAGCGCAAGCGCCTTGTTAAAAGTTGAATCCTTGCTGTAATTGGCCATGGAACGGATCACGTCGGTAACCGATACTTCAAGTACGACGTTCATACCGCCCTGAAGGTCAAGACCAAGGTTGATTTCTCTTTCCTGGCATTCGCGATAGGTATACTTCTTAAGCCACATGAAATTATACACAGGCTCACTTGCTATCGAGTCCAGGTAATAATCGGCCTTCTTAAGGTCGACAATATTGTTTGCATCACGTGCATATTCTTGTGAGTCCTTCTTCACCTTGTAAGTGACAAAGGTGAAAGAAAGTTGATAGAGACAAACAAGTACAAGCGCTATAGCCAACGTCCAAACGGCTCCTTTATTACGCATTTCTAGGTTTGTATTAGTTTATAAATCTGATTTTTTACAGTGGCGCAAATATATAAAATTTTATGCATCATGAAACATGATGACCGGGATTTCTGGTTAACGGTTTGGATGGTTAAATTTTAGATTAATAATCAAAAAGTTACTTGAAAACACCCTGCTTTTGTCGTAAATTTAGGCTTGGTTTCGGAAAACCAGGCTTTTGGCAAATCAATGCGCAACCTTTCATAGACTTTGTTCATCTGATAAGTGGCAAAAACAAAACATCAATCTATGAAAAAAGCATTTACTTTTTCTATAGTGATGCTTCTGCTGACAACCTGGAGTCAGGCACAGAAACCAGATAGAGGAAGTGTTATACAGCTTCCAGACTGCAAATCCTGTTTCAGTTGCTATCATAACGATTCCATTATGACTTTTGCAGAGGCTTATGCTTTCAGGTTTGTTGACCAGTCCCTGGGCGATGTGATAAAATGGCACTGGGATTTTGGAGATGGCTCTATGAGTGAGCAAAAGAACCCACTTCATATTTTTTCGAAAGATTTGGACAGCGTGATTGTTTGTCTGGATATTACCACTTCAGACAGCTGTCAAAGCGGATTTTGTACGTACCTTGTCATCAGGGATCCGGGCTACCCTCCTCCCCCGAATTGCCAGGCATATTGGGCAGCATATCCTTACCATCCAAACGATTCGCTGGGAATCAAGTTTTCTGACCTTCCTGTTATGGCATTAGGATATCATTACTCGTTCCTGGATTTGTCGAAAGGGAACATTGTTCAATGGAACTGGGATTTCGGCGACGGAGTCACCTCTTCGGACCCCAATCCGCGGCATGCATACCAGAAAAGCGGGAGGTATACGGTTTGCCTGGAGATCACAACATCCGGCAATTGCGTCAGCACCTGGTGCGACTCGCTGGCCGTGGGGATAATGCCCCCCTGCAGTCTGACCGGGACAGTGGTAGATTATACCGGACTGGACGGTTGCGGCCTGATGATCAGACTCGATAACGGAGAAGTGCTTGAACCGGCTGAGATGGTCCCCGATTTTGTGCTGAAACCGGGTCAGCGTGTGGCACTCTCCTATACCGATCTCTTTGACCATGGAAGTATTTGCATGGCAGGTAGAATTGTGCGGATCGATTGTATTACCGAAATTCCCGGTTTGTGTGAAAATTACATCAGGATAACCACTGACATGATCCTGAACGGGCAGAGCTGCAATGGTTCGGCAACTGCCACTCTGGTTGACAAGTTGGGAAATTCCGTATGGGCAAAAGATTACCTCTGGTCAACCGGGGATGTTACTTCAACAGTCAACCATTTATGTCCGGGCTATACCTACAGTGTAACCGTAACCGACTCGGGTGGCTGTGTTGTTACAGGTTCGTTTTATTTCAGCGGAGGCAATGAATATCCTGACTCACTGTTCGGACAGTGGAATTACCAGCAGAACAACATGGACTTTATTTTCAATCTGCCTGTTTTCTCAGACAGTATTAACTGTGTCTGGGATTTTGGAGACGGAAATGCGGCCACAGGTTATTTTGTCAACCATACCTATGAATCATATCTGGATCGAACCGTGCTGCTCAACGTATACGACCACTCAGGCAACCTGATTTACAACCAGGAGATTGTTGTTTCACCGGGCAAATCAATTACAATCCATGAATCCCCCCCAGCTTCCCCCGAAATATATCCCATACCCGCAAAAGATGAAGTTTTCATCAGGATGAATGAAAACCAGGGAGTTGTTGACAGGATTGAGGTTTTATCAGCCGGTGGACAGTTGTTACTGAGCTCGCGGGGTGAAAAGCAGGGTGATCGCCTTTACAGGCTGAACATCGCTTCGCTGCCTGCCGGTTTTTATATCGGACAATTATCATACAACAACGGCTTGATGCATTCATTCAGGTTTGTGAAATAACAGCTTTTCTGAAGTTAATATAAACAGAGGTCCGGGTGTTAAAAAAAACAACCGGATCTCTGTTTTTTTACTAACCCATATTGCCACTTTATATTTTATTACCTTCGCGGCAATTTGAATCACATGCTTCAGATAGAAAACGCCATTATCAGTTTGGATGTATTAAGGTCATGCTTCACCTGTAATCTGAACATCTGTAAAGGAGCCTGTTGCGTTACCGGTGATTCGGGAGCGCCATTGGAATCAAGTGAAGCAGACATACTCAGGGATATATTTCCCGTTATCAAGCCATACCTGAGTGAGGTTTCTGTAAAGACCATTGAAGAGCTGGGCTCCTCTGTCATTGATTTTGAAAAGGATACGGTAACACCCCTGAACAACGGGAAGGAATGTGCCTATGTGGTGTTTGAAAACGGCATTGCTTTTTGTGCTATAGAAAAGGCTTATAAAGACGGCCTGATCAGTTTCCGCAAACCGGTATCGTGCCACCTGTATCCCATCAGGATAAAAAGGTATCGTGATTTTGAGGCTGTGAATTACGACCGGTGGGAAATATGTAAGGATGCCATTGAATTGGGCAACCAAATTAATAATCCAGTATACAAATTTACCGGCGAAGCCCTCATCCGCAAATTTGGGAAAGAATGGTATGACATGCTCGTAATTGCCGCCAACGAGCTTACCATTGAGCGAAATTCCTGATTGAACACCTTCCGGGCTGTTTACAGCAGTTTCCCGATCTTTATCTGCTCGTTCAGATAGATCTGCAATCTATTCGGGAATACAATCCGCATCTTATCAGGTAGCTATATCAAACCGGTATTTCCGGATCCACAATACAAATTTCATCTGACGATTGGTGTTTTTTCTCAAACAACCCTAATTTTTTATGCGTTTTATATTTCTTTTTTATTTTTTTTTGAAATAAAAGTCGTTTTTTATGGGGGTATGTTAAATTATTTTATATTTTTGTCCCATAAACATAAATAAAAATCCATATGGCAGCAATTCGTTTTACGGCACTTGCCACCGCCTTTGAAAGAGAGATCAGGCCTTATTCAAAACCCAATGCACCGGTTTCGGAGTATTTCGGCAGCAATGTTTTCGACAAGAAAAAAATGAAAAAATACCTGTCGAATGAAGCATACTTACATGTGCTTGATGCTAGTGAGCAGGGTACAAGAATCGACAGGAAGATTGCCGACCAGATCGCCTCGGGTATGAAAGCCTGGGCAGTTGAGATGGGGGCTACTCATTACACGCACTGGTTTCAGCCACTGACTGAAAGTACAGCAGAAAAGCATGATGCCTTTATCGATTTTACCGATAATGGCCAGGTGATTGAAACGTTTTCAGGAAAATTACTCGCGCAGCAGGAGCCTGACGCATCAAGCTTTCCCAGTGGCGGTATCAGAAATACCTTTGAAGCCAGAGGATACACGGCATGGGACCCGTCGTCACCTGCCTTCATTATAGGCAATACGTTGAGTATCCCTACGATTTTCGTTTCGTACACAGGAGAAGCACTTGACAACAAGACTCCCCTGCTGAAAGCCCTTCATGCCGTAGACAAAGCTGCCGTGGATGTATGCCAGTATTTCGACAAGGATGTGACCAAGGTAATTGCCACCCTGGGTGTGGAACAGGAGTATTTCCTCATCGATGAAGCCTTATACAACGCACGTCCCGACATTGTACTTACCGGCAGGTCACTCATGGGTCATGCCTCAGCGAAAGATCAGCAGTTGGAAGACCACTATTTCGGATCTATTCCCGAACGTGTTACTGCTTTTATTGATGAGCTTGAGACCGAGGCGTACAAGCTGGGAATTCCCATCAAGACACGTCATGATGAAGTAGCGCCCAACCAGTTTGAGTGTGCTCCCATATATGAAGAATGTAACCTGGCTGTAGACCATAATGTACTGTTGATGGACATGATGCGCCGAATTGCACGCCATCACAAATTTGCCATCCTGCACCATGAAAAACCCTTTAATCATATTAACGGTTCGGGTAAGCATTGCAACTGGGCACTGGCTACCAATACAGGAGTAAACCTGTTTTCTCCCGGCAAGAACCCGAAAAGCAACCTGCAGTTCCTGACTTTCCTTGTGAATACACTTAAAGCTGTGCATAAACATGCCGATTTGCTCAGGGCCAGTGTGGCTTCACCCGGTAATGCACACCGCCTGGGTGCCAACGAAGCCCCTCCCGCCATTATTTCGGCATTCATCGGTAAGCAATTAACCGATATGCTCAATGAGCTGGAAAAGAAGGTGGGCAATGAGAAAATGTCACCGAACGAAAAAACCGAGCTGAAATTAAACGTAATTAAGGTTCCCTCAATATTGCTGGACAATACCGACCGGAACAGAACCTCACCGTTTGCATTCACCGGCAACAAATTTGAATTCAGGGCTGTTGGTTCATCTGCAAGTCCGGCTGTATCCATGATTGCCCTTAACTCTGCAATGGCTGAGCAGTTGAAAGAGTTTAAAAATGATGTGGATAAGCTCATTGAGAAGGATGTAAAGAAGGATGAAGCCATCTTCCAGGTATTAAGAAAATACATTACCGATTCCAAGCCCATTCGCTTCGAAGGCAATAATTACGGTGATGAATGGAAGAAAGAAGCCAAGAAACGCGGGCTCACCAACATCAGCAACCCGGTTGAAGCCTTTGATGCTTACCTCACACCCAAATCAAAGAAGCTGTTTACATCACTCGATGTAATGACAGAGCGCGAAAATGAAGCACGTACGCACATTCGCTGGGATTATTACACCAAACGCGTTCAGATTGAAGCTCGTGTAATGGGAGACCTGGTGATGAACCACGTTGTTCCGGTTGCCATTCGCTACCAAAGTGAGCTCATTGCTAATGTAAAAGGGCTGAAGGAACTCTTTGGTGAAAAGGAATACAAGGAACTTGCAGGTGCCCGGCTGGAACTGATTAAAAACATTTCGTACCATGTAAGTTACATCAAAGCCAAGGTGGCCGAGATGATCGAAGCACGCAAGGTAGCCAACAAAATTGAGGATGAACGTGAAAAGGCCATGGAATACTCTACTAAAATTTTCTGCTACCTGGATGATATCCGGTATCATGTGGATAAGCTGGAACTAATTGTGGATGACGAATACTGGCCCTTACCCAAATATCGTGAATTGCTGTTCATCCGCTAAAAGAAATCAGGGTTAGTGTGATTTTCTTAAAGGCCGGCGCTTTGCCGGCCTTTTTTCATTCAGTTTTACCATTCCTTTAATACCCTGTGCATATCTTCTTTTTACTATATTTGTTCTATATACTATTTTTGTATACGAACCTTGACTTTGATCCGTTTATTTCCAGTAAAAACAGAACGATATGAAATCTTTCAGATATGTGTTGATAGTTTCTCTTCTTGCAGTTATCCCTCAACTGACAATAGCCCAGGGAAAAAAAGCCAGCAAAGCATACGCTACCTTTAATGCCGGCGAGTATTACGTTGCTGTTGACCAATTCAAAGATGCCTATCAGAACATCACCGATAAAAAAGAGAAACTGAACATTGCCTACCACATTGCCGAGTGCTACCGCAGGATGGACAATTCACCGCAGGCTGCATTGTGGTTCGGAAAGGTAGTTACCAAGGATTATGAAAATCCGCTGGCCATTCTTTACTATGCAGATGCGCTGAAAATGAATCAAAATTACGAGGAAGCCAAAGCACAGTATCAGCGTTATAAAGAGCTTGTTCCTGATGACCCGCGCGGTTCCGACGGAATTCTTTCGTGTGATTTTTCACTGCAATGGATGGATCAACCAAACGGTTACCAGGTTGAAGAAATGAAATTCATCAATACCAAATTCAGCGATTACAGTCCTTTTTATTCCCGGGGAGATTACCAGGAGTTGTACTTCACCTCCTCGCGCGATGAAACAACAGGCAATGCCGAACACGGAGGCACCGGGCAGGAATTCGCAGATATCTTCTTCTCAACCATGGATAAGAAAGGGAAATGGAGCACTCCTGTTCCCCTTACAGATCCGGTTAACACTGAAGCTGAAGAAGGCACACCTGTTTTCTCCGAAGATTACAACACCATGTATTTTACCCGTTGCAACGTGAGCAAACGCAAAGCCCTGGGGTGTGAAATATTTACCGCACGCCGCGAAGGAGACAAATGGTCAAATGTGGAATCACTGGGCCTGGCAAATGACAGCGTTGTGATTGCGCATCCTGCCATTTCATCCGACGAACTCACCCTGTTTTTCGTATCAGACATGGCAGGAAGTTTGAAATCACCCGAAGGAAAAAACAGCAAAGATATCTGGATGGTAAACCGCTCTGCCAAAGGATCCGACTGGGAACCTCCTGTTAATTTGGGAGCACCCATTAACACCCCTGGCGATGAATTATTTCCCTATGCGCATGCTGACGGCTCACTGTATTTCTCATCAGACGGACATATTGGTATGGGAGGACTTGATATTTTCAAGGCTTTGAAGAGCGAGAGCGGGCAATGGCAGGTGGAAAACATGAAATACCCGGTTAATTCAGCTGCCGATGATTTCGGTATTGTGTTCGAAAAAGACCGTGAAAGCGGATACTTTTCTTCAACACGAAAGGGAAAAACCATGGATGACATATTTGCATTCGTACTACCTCCGCTGAAATTTACCCTGGTTGGCGTGGTTAAAAATGAAAAAAGCGATGAGATTATCCCCGACGCTGTGATCAAGTCAATCGGGAGTGACGGCATTACCATCGACACCAAATCAGGTAAAGACGGCTTGTTCCGCTTTACTCTGAAACCCGGAACTGATTATGTGTTTATTGCCGAGAAACCAGGGTTCCTCAAAGGTAAAGAAAGAGAAACCACCAAGGGCATTTCACAAAGTACCGAGTTCAAAACCGAAATATTCCTGGCCTCTATTGAAGCCCCAATCGAAGTTGAGAATATCTTCTTCGATCTGGACAAAGCGGACCTGAGACCCGAATCCATGGTTTCACTAGACAAGCTGGTTGAAACCCTGAATGACAATCCGAACATCGTTGTCGAACTGGGTTCACACACCGATGCCCGGGCTACGGATGCATATAACCTGGACCTCTCGAAACGAAGAGCACAGTCGGTTGTGGATTATCTTATTCAGAAGGGAATAGCACGTGACCGTCTTGTAGCAAAAGGATACGGCGAAACGCAGCCCAAAACTGTTGATAAGAAAGATCATGCAGCCTATTCCTTCCTTCCTGTCGGCACAGTTCTTACTGAAAACTTCATCAACAGCCTGGGTGACGATGACCGCATGGAAATGTCGCACTTCCTTAACCGGCGTACCGAGTTTAAGGTTCTCAGGACTGATTACAAGTAATTGCCTGCAATTGCTGCGGCTTTTGGAAAGAATGCTACCACTCCGGAAAATTCAACTCTGAAACAGCTATGTCTGTGGTGGATTCCATGTTGCTTTTGTTTCCCGCCCGGTCCGTGATGTAGAAATCATACCGGATGGTATCAAAAGGCGGTGGCAGAAAATAAACGACAGTCAGTTGTATTTCCCCCTTAACGGTTGTATTCCCGCTGGTACGGTCCATTTTTGCATCCCTGAGAATGGGATACCAACGGCCATAAGTGCGAAAATCAATCGAATCATACGCTCCATTGAGTTTCTGGTAAGGAAGTAGAAAAAGATTAGCTGTGTCAGCATTTTCAAGTGTGGGGTCAATGCCAAAATCGGCATCGCCATCTTTAAATGTGAACGCCAGTATCGCACCCGGACGTTGAATGCCAAACGTATCGACCATAACGGGTGTGTAGCTTTTGAAACTGATCTCCGGTATTTCACCAACCTTTTCCAAAGGCTCACAGGATGCATAAAACAGGGCCAGGATAACGAAAGCCGGCATGATGTGTGGTAACGATTTCATAACCAATGATTGTCTTTTGAAATTAAGGCCGCAAATTACAAGCCAAAGCTATTTTTCCCTCATAAAAATCTGTATCGGAACACCTGTGAATTCAAAATGCTGCCTGATCTGATTCTCCAGGTACCGCTTATAGGGTTCTTTCACATATTGGGGAAAATTACAAAAAAAGGCAAAAGACGGAGCATGTGTGGGTAACTGTGTAACGTACTTGATCTTTACATATTTTCCTTTTATGGCCGGAGGTTGGTAATCCTCAATAACCTTCAGCATGACTTCGTTCAGTACGGAAGTCGGTATCTTTCGAATACGGTTGGTAAACACCTCCATGGCCTTCTCCATTACCTTATGAATGCGAACCTTATTCAGGGCCGAGATGAAAATCACCGGCACATCACGGAATGGGGCAATCTTCTCCATGATGATCTTTTCGTAATCCCTTGCCGTATTGGTCTTCTTTTCCAGAATATCCCACTTGTTAACCAGGATCACCAAACCTTTGTTGTTTCTGTGTATGATATTCAAAATCGACAGATCCTGTGATTCCAAACCAGAAGTCGCATCAATCATCAACAGGCACACATCTGAATTCTCAATGGTTCTGATCGACCGCATGACCGAATAGAACTCAATGTTTTCAGTGACCTTCCCTTTCTTGCGGATGCCGGCAGTATCTACCAGGAAAAAATCGTAATTGTATTTATTATATCGTGTAAAAATCGAATCGCGTGTGGTTCCGGCAACCGGAGTAACAATATGTCTTTCTTCACCCAGCAATGCATTGATCAACGTGGACTTCCCCACATTCGGTCTGCCAACTACGGCAAAACGGGGCAAATCAGGCTGTTCCTCAACCGGTTCTCCGGTGAAAGAGGCGACCAGGTCATCAAGCAATTCACCTGTTCCGCTGCCGTTAATGGATGAAAGTTTATAAATATCTCCAAAACCCAACTTGTAAAACACATCCGCCTCATATTGCTGCATGTTATTGTCCACCTTATTGACAACCAGCATGGTCTTTTTGGACCCTTTTCTCAGAATTCCGGCAACCGTTTTATCCATCTCGGTAATACCTTCCCTTACATCAACCAGGAACACCAGAACATCTGCTTCTTCAATGGCCAGAAGCACTTGTTTGCGGATCTCTTCCTCAAAAACATCATCGGAACCTTCTACGTAACCGCCGGTGTCAATCACTGAGAACTCAATACCGTTCCAGATAGATTTGCCATAATGCCTGTCGCGCGTTACTCCGCTCGTTTCATGAACAATGGCATCGCGTTTTTCGATAAGGCGGTTAAACAATGTGGATTTGCCTACATTGGGCCTTCCTACTATAGCAACAATATTACTCATTATCCCGGGTGGCATTTGGTTCAAACTCAAAATCAATAGCAGCTCTGTTCTGCTTTACATTGGCTATATAACTGCCAACCTCAATGTGGGCAGGATGCTTCTGATAGGCATCAAGATCATTCCAGGACCTGAACTCTGTTATAAGAACCACGTCATAATTGCCAATGGGAGCCTGCGGTGAACTAAAATACACTTCCATGGAAACTATTTCACGAATCGTTTCCTTCAAATCGAGTAACCTGGACTTCATCTCTGCCATCCGCTCAAACTTCGACCGTGGAGTCTCTCCTTCTTTAATGGTCCACATCACTGTATGCTTTATCATCTTGATTTTTTTTACAAAGGTAGTTAATATCCGAACCTTTTCAGTATTTTATCATTGTTGCGCCAATCCTGGGCTACCTTAACCTGAAGTCCCAGATAGACCTTCTTGCCCAAAAATTTTTCAATATCCAACCGTGCCTGGATTCCGATTTTTTTCAACGACTCACCCCGATGACCAATCATGATCCCCTTCTGTGTTTCACGCATAACATAAATGATGGCTTCAATACGCACTATATCATCCCCTTCCTTATAGGAATCAATGACCACCTCACAGGAATAGGGAATTTCCTTTTTGTAATTCAGAAAGATCTTTTCCCTGACAATCTCGGAAACAAAAAACCGTTCAGGCCGGTCGGTCAGGGAATCATCGGGATAGTACACTGGCCCCTCGGGGAGCTTCTCCAAAACCGTATCAAAAAGAAGGGTCAGGTTTTGTTTATATAAGGCAGAAATAGGAATGATGATGGCCCGCGGCAGCAGCTTCTCCCATTCAGATGCAAGTAATTGCAAAGCAATGGGATCTGTAAGGTCTGTTTTGTTTATGGCAACAATTACGGGGATGTCCATTTTGCCGAGTTTGCTGATGTATTCCTCATTTTTATCTGACGTTTCCACCACATCGGTCACGTATAGGATGACATCAGCATCTGTGATGGCGGTGCGTACAAAACGCATCATATTTTCATGCATCTGGTAAACCGGCTTTACAATTCCGGGAGTATCCGAAAAGATGATCTGGAAGTCATTTCCATTTACAATGCCCAAAATCCTGTGTCGCGTAGTTTGTGCTTTGGCGGTTATTATTGACAACCGTTCGCCAACCAGTTCGTTCATCAGTGTAGATTTTCCCACATTGGGATTTCCGATGATATTGACAAAACCTGATTTGTACATGAACCTGTATTTAATTGTTTACATATTGAATTGCAAGGTCAGCTTAAAGGCAAAGTTATCTATAGTTTTGTCATAAGCGTAAGGCCCATACCTGTAAAACACACCCAGCCCGTACCTGAAAAGCTGCACTTTCAGTAGGTTGTTGATCAGCAGGCCACCCTCGAAATAGCCCTTCTCCATAGTCTGAAATTCGATGTTCTCATGTGGCTCCCGGTCACTCAGAAAACCAAAGCCAAGATTGTGCACAAGGGCCAATTCGGGTTGAAATTTGCCACGGGGCTTGAACAACAGCTTTCCGAAGTTCTGTTTGACATGAAGAGACACAAACTTGTCGGACAAAAATTCATTGAATCGCATGGTTCCGAAAGACTGCTCTGTTTCCAGGGTGAAAGGCCTGTAACTTCCCATACCTGCGTACAGCCTGCTGTAGGGAACGCTGCCTTTTACCATGCCTGATATCACAGCAACCCGGGTTTCGCCGAACGATTTGGTACGAAATGTCTTGGTTATCTTCGCCTCCGAACGCCAGTAGGTATACCCTCCGTTCAGCCAGTTGAGGCCCCTGGCTACATTCAGGTACAAAACCGGAAATGAGGTACCCATGGAAAATTTGTTGCCCCGCGGCGACTTCATGAAAGTTTCCTTGTAAGCATACTTGAGCCTGAGTCCGGTTTCTGTGATATTGAAACTGGTCAGACTAACCTGCGGATTCTCTTCATTCAGACTGTAGGCATAACCGTTGGTTGGGCTCAATTCGCTATGAATTAAAAATCCTTTTACCGAAAGGTATTTCACCGCGCGAAAACCTGCAGAAACTTCTGTTTCCCTGGTACGGTCCATTACCTCAATCATATAATCCCTGATAAACGCCGACCCGGTGATGCTCCACACTTCATTGAATTTTATGCCCCCGGATTCACGCACGTCATTTTTGTACATTATTGCGGCTTCCAGTTCCTGATCGGGCCATAAATTGAGTGTCAGGCTGCCGCTGTATTTCCATTTCTTGTCTTTCAACCCATAGGCAGTATATCCTCCCAATGTGAAAAACCTGGAAACACGTTCGGTGGTTTTGCCGCCGGCACCGAACCTGAAACCTTCATATGGATTGTAATCCAAGAACCGCCTTATGTCAAAACTCCAGTATCGTCCCGGAAGATATCCAGTGAGCATGGTTTCAAAAGAAATCATGGTGCGATCGAGGTGCTCTGCTTTACCCAGGCTGTCGATCACGCGGTAAGTTTCCATTTCCCTTGAATTCAATGAATCGGTGCGGTATATACTCCAGACTTTCTCGGGTTGCCGGTGGGCATCAGGGCTCACCTCTATCTGCACATTGGAGAATTTCTCATCGTCGACAGGCGGATTGAAGTTGATGTTTACAATGTAGGATTTGCCTGTTCCTGTGATATAACCTGGAGGTGCCTTAACGCCCATCTTTGAAGGATTGAACCTTACGGTTGAGCTCAGTAACACCGGAAACCAGCGTTGGCCATTAACAAGTTCATATTGTTGCTGTATGGAAACGGAAACCCTTTCATCTTTTTGCTCAAAGGCCTCCGCTATTACATTCTGAACTGCATATCCATTCGAGTTGATGTAGACAACACCCTTCATGCCGTCGAAATTTCTTCCTTTATAAGGCCGGAATGAAATAATAAAAACGGTATCATTCGTTTGGGTGAAAAGTGTATCCTGTATCAGGAAGAAATATTTGTCGGTGCTTCCTGAACTGATGGGATTCAGCAATTGCCGGTCAGCAATAGTCACAAAATTGTCATAAAATGAAAACGACTGAAACTGGCGGGCCATAACCACAAATGAAGGCTGCGACAAACCCGATACCCGTGAGGCAACGATCTCCTCCTTGTTTTTTTCAGGTGAAATGTACTTGCGGCTGCTCACCGATTCCATCATAAAGAGGTACTGCTTGTCTATAAACCGCTGCACGTCAAATTTTCTTTTGCCGTCCATACCATAAGGAATGGAATCAGGAAGTTGAAATGCCAGATCTGTTGAATCAGTCATTTTGCCTTTCCATGCCGTATCGGGTTCCACGCCAAATACCATCTTATCATAAGAGATATATGAAAACGGGCCTGATTTTTCAGGGTTGTTGCGGTTCCGGTTTTCCGAGGCCAGGTTGATAATCCGGTGGGCAGGGTTTACAGTTGGATAAACAACCACTTCTTTGATATCGAGTGGTTCAGGACTGAGTACAATCCGTTGTCCGTTCCTGAATCCACCAGGAGAAGCGATGGTCTTTGAGTTGTATCCGATATACCTGAGCTTCAGAAACTGGATTTTGCTGGCCCGGGGAATCCGGAATATGCCATCCAGGTTGGTTACAACTCCCTGCCCTGCCTGGTTGTACAGAATGCTTACAAAAGCCAGGGGTTCATGGCTGACGCTGTCAACAACTGAGCCTGTAACAAATCCTTCCTGTTGCGAAAATGCAAAACCGGAAGAAAGCAACAAAAAAAATAGCGTAAGCCCGTAGATGCGCATGGTCAGCCTGCCAATTCATTGATTTCACGGATCATTTTAGAAGCCAAGGCTTCGGCTTTTTCAGGAGTGGTACTTTCACTGATTACCCTGATAATTGGCTCTGTATTTGATTTTCTCAGGTGCACCC
>CAYVBH010000045.1:0-17533 GCA_964449015.1 uncultured Bacteroidales bacterium | reverse complement strand
AATGCTGATAAGAAAATATGTTTGAGGCCGGTGCCCTGCCTACCGGCAGGCAGGCGGCAGGCAAGCCTGTTGAAGTGCAACTTACTGCCACTGTCTTCTGTCTTGGATCTTAGATCTTAGATCTTAGATCTTGGATCTTGGATCTTGGATCTTGGCTCTCGTCTCTGTTCATAAGTAACCCGTTTCGCCAATAAAATCTTCAATTATCTTTACGCTGCAGTTAACAATTGCAAACCATAAAGTGCAACCATGAATTACGGTGAAATCAACACAAAATTTGCCCTGCCGGAACAACTCGAATTTGTTAAAGGAAAAGGTGGTCTGCCGCTGGCCCGCATCAACAATCAATATGCAAAAGCAGAGATCTCTCTCTATGGCGCACAGGTATTGAGCTTTATTCCAAAGGGACAAAAGGATATCTTATGGATGAGTCCGAAATGTGTATATGAACCGGGCAAACCCATGCGTGGTGGCATTCCGGTCTGCTTTCCATGGTTTGGCCAATATTCCGGCGACAGCCACAAGCCATCACATGGCTTCGCCCGATTGCTTACCTGGGATGTTTCAGAAACCTTTGCTTTGCAAAACGGAGCTACCCGGCTCATATTGATGCTCAACAGTAATGCCGAAACATCAGCATTATGGCCGTTTGCCTTTTCAGCAAAGATGATCTTCGAAATCGGGGAAAGGCTTGATGTTGCTCTTTGCTGTACGAACACAGGTGATGAAATCTTTAGCATCAGCGAGGCCCTTCACTCCTACTTCAGCATAAGTGATATAGCGCAAATTGATATTCATGGATTAAAGGATTGTGATTACTATGCCGGATTTTCCATGGATGCCCCCATCCGTCAAAAAGAGGATATCCTGAAAATCGCAAAAGAAGAAAACCGCAGATATATAAACCACTCCGGCGATTGTGTCCTGACCGATCTAACCTGGAATCGCAGTATACAAGTAGCAAAAAAGGGCAGCAAAGTAACGGTAGTGTGGAACCCCTGGTTCGAGACCGCTAAAACCATGCCCGATATTCCCGATTCCGGCTACCGCGACTTTATATGTATTGAAGCAGTAAATGCATATACTGATACAGTTATTCTAAAACCCGGGGAAAGCCATTGCCTTACGGCAGTTTTGGGCGTCTCCTGATTAATCGCACCTCTTTAGATTGCAGTAAATTTCACGAGGCTGTTGTTTTGTTACAACTTATGAGAATAGTTACCAGCAGATTGATCTTGATTTCCAGGTTTTTTTGTTGTAAATTTAATACGCTATTCCTACCAATAACTATTTAATCCGACAAAACCATGAAAACAAAGACGTTTGCACTTCTTCTCTTATTTTTGCCGGCTTTTTTTGTAACAGGTTCAAAACCGGCATTCGCTCAAAATCCCGATAAGGATGGAATTTTCAAAAGGGTTCAGGAATATGAGATTGCTTATAATAAAGGGGATGCCGGGGGCGCAGCCTCTATTTATGCAGTTGACGGGTATCATACCAATGCTTCCGGAGTTACGCATTATGGCCGCACTGAAATTGAACAAGATCTGAAAGAATCTTTTGAAGGCCAGATGAAAGGAACCCAGATTAAGATTACTTCAGAAGATATTCGCTTTGTTTCACCAGGTATTGCTTATGAAAATGAATCATTCCTGCTCAGCGGAATAAAAATGCCTGATGGAACTTCAATTCCGACAGTTAAAGGTTACTGCCTGGGCATATATGAAAAAAAGGATGGCCTTTGGTACATTTTGGCCATGCAGTGCATGGTTCCCATGACCCCACCCAAATAAATTAATTATGTAGAGACGCGATGAATCGCGTCTCTACATATTCATCGCGTCTCTTGATTTTTATTGCATCAAAGAATGAAGTACGCCCGCCTGCAAGCAGGCAGGGGTTAGGGTGCAAAGCCCCCTGCAATAAATAACTAAGCCGAACGGCGGGACTTTTTCTTCCTGCCTTTTAGTGCCTTTGTAAGTTCTTCTTTCGAATAATAACTATCTCTCCCCTTCTTCTCAGCAACCTGAAGTTTTCTGGTTCTGATTGCGTAATAGATCGAAGGCAAGGGCTTATTGAACAATTGTTGTGCTTCCTGCGGGGTGATCAGTTCACCGGGAGTAATATTGACATCCTTGTTGACCGTGTCTTTTTTTACAATGTTCTTTTTAACAGTACTCTTTTTTACAGTGGCTTTTTTTCCAGCAGCTTTTTTACCAGCGGCTTTTTTTGCAGTTCTCTTTTTTACGGTTTTCTTTTTGCTCTTGTTCTTTTCCTGCTTCCAGGCTTCAAGGGCAGTACGTGAAAAAGTCAGTTTCTTGCCTTTCTTTTCAAAAGGAATGCTATTCTTCTTGACGTAAGTATACACCGATGCAACAGAGACATTGAGCATTGTAGCAGCCTCATTGATATCCATTGACTCTGCCGTGCTCTTTGTTTCCGATTTTTTAACTTTTGCCTTTGAAGGAGATTTTCCACTCAACAATTGTTCAACTTTGTCCAATCGTTCCAGAATTTCGGCAATGGCGGCGGGTAATGCGTCAAAAGTAAGTTTTCTCATACTTTAATAATTTTTGTTTGCAAAGGTAAAAATATATCATTTAATACATTGCCTTTTAATTATTAATACAAATTATTAACTGAAATTCAATATTAATTTACAAATAAAAGAAATCAGTTATAGCCATGAGATGGCTCAACATGAATAACCCCGCCAGGTTTAGCTTGCAACTAAGCCTTTGTGATACCTATTAGAAAAATACCAAAAGGATTATATGTTTTTAGAAAAGATCCTACATTAAAGACATACGATTTCAGCCACAATCAACGCCTCGGGTAGAACGTTACCTGTTCCTGTTCTCCGGCGCCTACAACGAGGCTGTTGCTATAGACTCTGAATTTGAATTTGCTGTCATCATCAGGATTGCTACCGGAAACATCGGCAAAAGAACTATAAGCATTTATATCGCAATTGATAAAATACATGACATTGCCGTTTCGGGTTGATTTTACTGTTATTCCAATGGCTCCGCCCGAGATGATCCCAAATTTTATTTCCAGTCCCATATCGGCATTATAGTATGTTTTATCCAACATAAACTTGATCACATCCGTTTCATCAGAAAAGGTCCTTTGGGCATTGGCTTCTATAAACGAAAACAACAATGCCGCTAATAAAAATGAATATTTCATCCTACCTGACTTTTTTAAGAATCACATAAAACACATTTCATTTTTACGAAAATTGGACAATAGGTTTACATCTTTCGCGAAAAATATATAAAAATAGTAGAGACGTGATTAATCGCGTCTCAAAACACGATTTATCGCGTCTCATGATTTTTCGCGTCTCTACGCATTATCCAATTTACACATCATTCGGGATTTCAATCAAACCGCACATATTTTTCAATGTTTGCATTTTCTACAGGTTCGCCTTCATCATTTAACGGCCATATCTGTGTTAATGTATCATTTTTGATTACCAGTTTCAAATTAATGGTTTTACCTGCATATTCAGGTGAGGTATGAATTTCAATGTTTTCCGTATATTTTTCTCCCTCCAGCGTGAAAGTACCCATTACGTAGTTATAATAGGTTAAGGTATCAATCAGTAGTTTCCCCACTACCGTGAAGTGATTACCGGCCCACATTTTGGCCTGACTTCCACTAAGATTCCCGGGAAATTCATATACAATGGAGTCTGTCGGACCTTTCATATAAATAAGCTTCCAGGCGCCCTCTATCGGAGGTTTAGCTGATTGCTTAACGCATCCTGCCATACAGCATGCAAGGATGATCCATATCCAGGTTAAATTTTTCATATAAATCGGGTTTTGGTTGTATAAGCAATTTAAGAAATGCCAATGCAAGAGTCAATATATGAAACAGGATTTGAACCTGTTTTGCCTGTAATTTGATAATCTTCCGGTGAGACGCTTTACATAATGAGCCTCCACCGTTTAAGCCACACGGGCGAAATGCTCAAATTTTCGTTTAAAGTCGTTAAAAGGTAAGGAAAATTAATCATAAATGACAATTATTGGATTTGGGAGTCATATGATTACTGATTAAATAAAAAAGGTCTGAGACTTCAATCACTCCGCTTAAATTAGTCTTTTGCTTGTAGAGATTACTATTGACTATAAATCAACTAAGACAAGAAATTCATAGGATTATTCAAAGATATCTTCTCTCAGTTCTTTTCACCAATAGAAGCCCTTAAGTCAATACTGAATCTGCGTTCCTTTGCTTCGACATAATCCATATAAAATTTTCATGTAATTTAATGGGAAATACTTGACTTTGGCTCGCCAATTTTGTAAATTTCAGCTAATTGTGATGTTAAAGTAATTCAGCTGGGTTTTACGGAATTTCTTGGTCATATAGTTCATAGGTTCATCGGAATTAATATCACAATTGCTTCTCAAAGGATTTCACTGGTCATTCATCATCTTGATTGAATGTGTTCAATCATTTTTCTATTGACTTTTGATCAATACGAATAAACTAGTATGAAATTCAATAATCCATAACGCTTTTCTACAAAACTAAAACCAATATTATGATAGTTAAGGGAAAATTTATTTTGCTCGAATCCAATGAATTCGAAAATTGGTTGCTCATGCAAAAAATAACACGTAAGATTAATGCCATCCAACAGCACCATACTTACATTCCTGCATACAGACACTTCAAAAATGACAACCATTTTGAACTTTGTGAGAGCATGGAAAAAGCCCATCTCGAAAGAGGTTTTGCTGAAATAGCACAACATTTCACAACCTTTCCGGATGGAAAAATTATGGTTTGCCGCAGCTTAAATAACATCCCTGCTGGTATTAAAGGAGCTAACAAAAACGGTATTTGTATTGAAAATGTTGGCAATTTCAATAAGGGAAAGGACGAAATGACACCAAAACAGAAAAAAGCAATTATTGCATTAACCAAAATCCTTCTTACCACATATAGACTGGTCCCTAATGATCAAACGGTCATTTACCATCATTGGTATGATCTCATTTTAAGCAGAAGAATAAAAAACGAAGGAACAGGAACTACCAAAACCTGCCCTGGAACGGCATTTTTTGGAGGAAATACGGTGAATGATTTCAATAGAAGCTTCTTGCCATTATTAAATAAGTAATTTCTAACTCGAAACAGACCTTGGAAATAATAAGTGAAACGCCAATACAGCCATTATACCAGGCTGTGAGGTTAAAATCCACCGGCAGATCTGAATTGGTTGGTTAATTAGTAAGAAGAATTGATAGTTGAAAACATTTTTAAAAAAGTACAGTTCCTATATGCCTAACAATCCTAAATTAAATATAGCATTGGCCTTCTCCGGAGGAGGATACAGGGCTGCCGGATTTAACCTTGGGGTCTTAACTTATCTGGATAGGATAAAGATTGATAATACATCACTGCTTCAGCATGTTTCAATACTCTCAACGGTTTCAGGAGGAACCCTAACAGGTGCCAGATATGCAATCGGTATAAAAAAGGGTGAATCTCTGCAAGAAATATACAAATCCATATATTCATTCATGAATGACATCGATTTAATCTCCTTAGGGTTAGAAAGATTGATTTCCGATAAAGGTTGGAATGAGCAAAGGATTAAAAATTTAATAAACGCATTTGCAGATGTCTATGATGAATTTATATTCAGGGGTGAAAAATTTGGCAGACTGCAGTCTCAGGAGAATCCAACTCATCTTAGGCACGTTTCTTTTAATGCCACTGATTTCGCTTATGCTTTGCAGTTTCGTTTTCAATGGTCAGATAAAACGTATAGAGCACTTCAAGATGAAACTGAAAGAGGTATCATCGGTAATTATTACTTTAGAATACCTGAAAAAGCTGCCGGAGAAATAAGGATGGGCGATATCATGGCCGCTTCTTCTTGTTTTCCAGGTGGTTTTGAACCAATTAATTTTCCTACTGATTTCATTCTACCTGAAAACATCAGAAATGAACTTCAGAATAGCTCTGAGAAATATCCTGTTGGCCTAATGGATGGCGGAATAGTAGATAATCAGGGCATTGAACCAATATTACTCGCTGAAGAAAGGATGAATCAAAAATTAAAATCATCAGATTCTGAAAAATCAAAAGTAGAACATGTACTTGACTTAATTATTGTTTCGGATGTCGCCAGTCCTTTCATGGATAAATATAAAGCCAGTGAACAAAAGAAAAATAACTGGTGGAGAAGGCTAACTCCTTCCATTATTTCTTCTGTTATAATTACAATATTTCTATTATCAGTTTTCTTCTTATTTCATGGAATAAATCATGTTAAGGATATTTATATTGTAATTTTCATGTTTATGATCAGCATTTGTTTAATTGCCTTTTATATATATAGTCAGGTATTTAAACTATTAAAATGCTTTCACATACCCAGCCAGTTCTTGAAACCATTGAAAAAGCTGTTCCGCTTGAGGTTATCTGTGTATGAAAACATGCTAACCAACAGGAAAAATTCCATGTTGGCAATGGCTAATGATGTATTCCTTAAGCATATACGCAGGTTAAATTATAAAGAGGTTTTTGGCGATCCTTCATGGCATAATCGCAGAATAATGAATGCTATTTATGAACTCAGCAGTGAGAAAGGCAGGTTTAATATTGCGTTGGAAAATGATGAAATAACATCTGAACTTATACCTGGCCAAAAAATTCAGAATGTAGCCGATGATGCTGTAAGTATGCCAACAACCCTTTGGTTTACTCAGGAGGAACTTGTAACGAAAAATATGCTGGATAAACTGATTGCTTGTGGTCAATTTACTATTTGCTGGAATTTGCTTGAATATATCAATAAACAAAAAAAGGATAACTCAAATACTAATGACAGGCATACTCTTTTGCGAAAATGTGAAACTCAATTGATAAGCGACTGGAATGAATTTAATAAGGATCCGCTATGGTTGATAAATAAATATTATAAATGAACTGAAGGCAAAGAATATAAATGAAAACCTATAAAACTAAACCTATGAGTAGAACAATTGATTATTCATCGGCGGAAATAACGAATAACAGAAATCGGACATGGCTGACTTTGAGCATCGTTATTTCTGGAATATCGCTAATTGCTGTTTTAGCTTTTTTTATTATAAATCTGGCCAATAAAGAAGAAAAATTCGAATCTGCCAAATGGGTATTTAACGCAACAATTCCACTTATTGCCTCATGGATCGGGACTGTCCTGGCTTTCCATTTTGGTAGAGAAAACTATGAATCCGCCACCAAACAAGCATTGGCATTAACAAAGGAAGCTCTTGAAGATATTAGTGTGGAGAATATAATGATCAGTATAAAAGCAATTGTATATCGAAAGATAGATAATGCAGATGACAATAAGAGTCTTCTTGAACCGATCATAACGTTATATAAAGATATTGATAAAGATAGAATCCCAGTTTTCACATCTGCACTTCACCCCAGGTTAATTATCCATAGAAGCACTATGATCGATTATTTCAATATTAAAAAGGGGACTAAAGCAGATCCAAATCTGAAAGATATGTTGGATGAGAATCCAAATAAATATTCATTCGAAAAAGAAGAGGGTTTTGTAATAATCTCAATAACCAATACTGTTGAAGAGGCATTGAAAAAAATGAACAGCATTAAAGGTTGCCAGGATGTTTTTATTACAAAAACCGGTAAAGAAAAAGAGGAGGTTCTGGGCTGGTTACCCAACACGCTAATAAACAGATTTTTAACGACCAAATAATCTTTTGGGCTTAATATTGTGAGATATTTTAATATTTAATATAAGCGATCATGGGAATTAATTCTAAAGATTATCTGCCAGTTCTAAAGAAAGCATTTGAACATGGCAACCTCACCTTATATTTAGGCGCGGGGGTTTCAAAACCGAGTGGTTTACCTGGCTGGGAAGAGCTGGTGCAAACCTTATATTTCTCCACACTAGAGGATGAATCATTCATATACGGTTTAAAGCCTTACCCAAATTATTTATTTGCTCTTGCAGAATGGGTATTAAAGCAAAAGAATGAACCCTTGGACATAATAATCCGGAAGATTAAACAGTGGTACGAAGGAAAGGATTTTATGCGAATGATGTGCAATACACTATATGCTGGATTTGGTCGTGAGACTTTTGAAAATAATATTCAAACATTACCTTACCTCAACCTTAGCAATAATAGAACTCTCAGCGCTATAATTGATTGTTGTTGTAAATCAAAGCCTGGCAAAACCGGTTTGCGTTCTATTGTGACCTATAACTATGATAATCTTGTTGAACTCGGATTAGAGCAGTTTCAGAACATCAAAAACTATTTTCAACCCATCTATAAAGTGAATCAAAAACTGGAATCTGACAAAATTCCAATCTACCATGTTCATGGTTACATACCCTTTCAAAATAGCAATATTGAGTATGATGACATTTTATTCTCAGAAGATCAGTACAATAGGGCATTTCAGGATCCATATTATTGGGGAAATGTTATTCAGGTTAATCAGTTTACAAGTAGTACAGGATTGATGATCGGCATTTCACTTTCTGACCGCAATACAAGACGAATTCTTGATTCAATCCGAAATCAACCGGTTATGCGAAACAATTTTATCCTAATGCGAAAGCCAAAATTCAAACAAATCGAAAATAACAGTATTGAAATCGCCCAAATAAGGGAAAAAGCCAAAGAATACTTATATAGATTCCAAGAGTCAGAAATGAAGAAGCTTATCAATGAACCAAAACAAATCCAGAATATCCTAGACAAAATCTATAAATACGAAACACAGGAATTTGAAAAGGGATTTGAAAACATTGGATTGAAACTTATAACTATTGATGAATATGATGAAATACCTCAAGTGCTTCAGGAAATATCTAATTCCCAGGTATAAATAATTAAGATTTTTTTAAGTAAAATGATAATTGATATACAACCAATTACAATTGGAGAAGCTTTAAATCCTTAACTTTTTAAGCCATGAAAAATAACACTTCTTAATGATGGAAAAATGTATCCGAAGATTATAATGAACTTGAATTATTACAATTGTTTGTTAATAACATCATATAATAAGCATTATGATCCTTGATGACCAACTTATTGAATCATTAATATTCAATAAACATCAGCCGACTCCTCGTTTCACGCAAGATTCGCCCGTATATCCTAATGTGTGGCGGGATTATTACACTCATTGTCATGAAATTGAAACCTATCGTGCAGATCTGATATTTACACCTCATCATAAGTCATCTGCAGCTGAACTCTTTCAATCATTTGCTAATATTTTGGATAATGAGGAGTATAAAAATGTCAGAACATATTGGGAGCTGGCAACAAACGGAGAATCGGTAGTAGCAAAACTTACACTTAAAGAACTTGTGAGCATTGCATTACCTATGACAGAATGGTGGCGCAAATACATTTCTTCAGGTGGTAATGCAACCAACGAGCATCGTATATGGCTTATCCACCTTTTAGGAGCCATTCGTTATTCCGCTATAAAAAAGAAGACTCAGAAAACTCAGGAAATTAAAGATTGGCTGAAAGTTTTTGAGAATACTTATCAAGAACACTTTAAAAACATTGAATCCATTGACTATTCCGGTCAAATAACACTCTGGTCAGTTAATCGAAATCGCACCGCAACCATTTCAATTGATAAGTCTGTTCCGGCCACTAAGGCTGATGCAAGCAGATTGCTTTTCTCAATTGATGGGAAAGGCATTACCTGGGCTGTGGTTGATACAGGAATAGATGCCACACACTTCGCTTTCCGAAAAATTAACCCGAAAACTGGTGTTTTGTATGAAGAAGCAATGGGTCCAAAAGAGGACAAATCCTCAAATCACTCACGTATCGTTGCCACCTATGATTTTACCAGTTTCCGGCAAATTATAACTGATTGTTATTCTGAATCATATCTGATTCGAAACGATCAATTGAAAGATATTGTAAAAACTTCCAGTAACACAAATGATGAGAGTTTGAAGCAACATGAGATCAACCGAAATCTTAAAGACATTGAGTCTGGCCTATTACGTGGTCAACAGCTCGACTGGTCTATTGTTGGCCCCCTGCTGCGTATCCCTCATAATGAGGAAGAGTACAAAATACCAAAACATCCGCATGGTACACACGTTGCCGGTATCATTGCAGCCAATCAAAAAAAGGATGATGGGAAGGATTCCTTTATAGGAATGTGTCCAGGCATAGAGCTATACGATATCCGTGTTATGGACGACAATGGTCAGGGGGATGAATTTAATATCCTGGCAGCTATTAATTTCATTCGCTGGCTAAATACTCATAAAGATGCTATCACCATTCATGGTGTTAATTTGAGCTTTTCTATGTTACATGATGTAGCCAGCTATGCTTGCGGGCAAACTCCTGTCTGTGTGTCTTGTGAACGGCTGGTGGCAGAAGGGACCGTTGTGATTGCAGCAGCTGGTAACCTTGGTCAGGCTTTCTTTCATAATGAGGACGATACCACCAGTAGAGGCTTTCGTATGGTAAACATTACTGATCCCGGTAATGCTGAAAAGATTATTACGGTTGGTGCCACGCACCGCTACAAACCACATGCTTATGGTGTTTCCTATTTTTCAAGTAAAGGCCCTACCGGAGACGGGAGGGTTAAACCAGATTTAGTAGCCCCTGGTGAAAAAATCTTTTCGTTAAGTATTAATGAAGGTGGCAAAAGCATGGATGGAACTTCAATGGCTGCACCTCATGTTTCCGGAGCAGCTGCATTGCTGATGTCCAAACATTCTGAATTGAGAGGCAATCCGGAAAGAGTAAAGGAGATCCTTTGTAAAACAGCGACTGATTTAGGTCGTGAAAAATACTTCCAAGGGTGTGGTATGGTTGATGTATTACGCGCAATACAATCTGTTTAAATAAAGTAAAAACATATTCTTATGATCTTCAGCTTAGAAGTCCTTCAGGCAAAGCAAGGCGACTGCCTGATTCTTCATTTCGGAAATCCAAATGAACCAGGATTGATTGTGATCGATGGTGGTCCTTCCGGTGTATACGGTAATTACTTAAATCCCCGCTTAAAAGAAATTCGCCAATCAATAGTTGGAGACGAACCTTTGCCAATTAAAATGGTCATGGTCAGTCATGCTGATGATGATCATATCAATGGCATCCTGCGCATGACAGATGATTTATTGGATCAATTGGAAGAAAATCAAACACCAATCTACCAGGTTGATAATTTTTGGTTCAATAGTTTCGATGACATTATTGGCAATCAGGAAATATCAACTATTGCGTCACAACAGTCTCTTCCCAAAAGCACTGATGGATATATTTCTGCAAATATATCTTCAACCGGACAAGGACGAGAGATACGCGATAATGCAAATAGGCTGGGCTGGCTTATAAATGATCAATTTGCAAAGTATAAAAAAACAAACACCAGATTAGTTAGAGGAGATGATAATCAACACAAAGTTTTAATTGACAACCTGGCTATAGCTTTGGTACATCCCAATGAATCCAGGCTTAAGGAATTGCAGAAACAATGGGACAAGGATCTGGAAAAGGCCAAAGCAAAAGGCGATAACAGCATCTTAATCGCGTCTATCACCAGTGCTGACAAATCACCATTCAATCTTTCCAGCATTGTTTGTATGTTAGAATTCAAGGGGAAAAGGATGCTGCTAACCGGAGACGGCCGATGTGATGATATCTATGCCGGGCTGAAAAAGAACAAATTTTTGGATTCTAAGGGCAAACTTCATGTGGATATTTTGAAAATTCCTCACCACGGAAGTAATGCCAATATGAAACCCGATTTTCTGCAAAAGATTACTGCTGACCATTATGTTATATCAGCAGATGGCAAGCACAATAATCCAGACGAAGAAACATTGGACATGATAGCAGAAAATATTAAAAAGGGCACACTGTATCTGACCAATCATGATGGCGAGTTGGGCCTGAAAGCTAAATTGGATAAATTTATAAAGAAATTAAATGATTCCGACTCGGAACTGAAAGTCCATTTCAGGGAATCCAATAGAGATTCCATAGTTATCAATTTATTAGATGACATCAATTACTGAATTCATGTTGCCATAAGGACTTTGGTGAAAAATGACAATACGTTTTATTAGTAATAACCAAAATGAATTATGGTAAAATAATTTATTAACATACAAAAAGGTTACATCATGACAGTACTAAAAAAAACTATAATCTGTCCAGGTCAGGATCCCTTTATTGTACTAAATCAAGATATCTTAAAGATGGTTGTTATCAGCAACAATCCGAATCTTGTTAAGGCGGCTGATGATTTAGCACAATTCCCACCTACTAGTGTTGATCGCAAGGTAATTTGGTGCAAAAATCCAAATAGCTGCGATTTGAAAAAGATGATTGCAGATTTGCCCGATAATTTGGATGGTATCCAAGCTTTTTCACTATCTACTATAAATAAAATTGCCGATACTATTAAATATTGGACTTTCGGCGACTATGCTAGAATTGATTCAGCTTATACAGAAGCAGGATTACCGCAACACAACCGACCGTCATGAAAAAGCATGCCTTTTTATTGATGTATTGTATAATGATAAGTTTGCAGGTCAATAGCCAGATATTGCAAATAAAAGAGATAAATTATAATACTCAGAAGATAATCCATTTAGAACCATTTTCAATAATAGATATTAATTGTAAACTTGAAATTCAACTGAATAGAGATTCGCTTAGAGTGAAAATAAGTCGATCTGCAGCAAAAAACACAGAATTACTTGACAAACTGGATAGATTGAATTCCGTTTTGAAAAACCAGATTGAAATTCTGAGTATTATTTCAAATAATATAAAAAGTGCTTCACAAACTGAGAATATAAAAATACTAGGGGACTATTCAGTTTTAATGTCTGACTTTTATAACAGATTATATAAGGATCCTATACTTTATAATGAGGTAAATGCTCTCTATCAAGAGTATTTTAATATTGATAATAAAATTGATAAAATACTTTATCCTTCGCCGCAGGTTTATGTTATTAAGAAATTATCCTATAGTGGGAAAGAAATATTGAATGATATTCAAGAATCGGAGGAATTGAAAAAAATCCAAATCCAGATGGTGGCCTTTATCAATACCAAAGAAAAATATAACAATAAGGTGCACATTGAAAACTTTGATCAATATGCTGTTGGAGAGTTCTATAATGTTCCAAGATGGGAAACAGCATTTTCAGAAGATGATATAGAGAAGTTTAAACAAACCCAGGATCTGGCAAATAAACTCAATAAAATTGTCGATAGTAATCTTTCCGATTTGACAAATCTTCTTAAAAAACAATTCCAATCTATATCATGTGTCGAGAATCTATTAAAAACGGCACAAAACCTGATAGATAATCGCAAAATTCTTTTTAAAGAAAATGATTCTTTAGCAATATCTTATCTGTTAGCGATAAAACTCAACTTGGATGGGTTATTAAGAATTACAAACGGCTTGACGAATTTTTCAGAACAGGAAAAAAATAAAAATATGCTGGAATTGTTTAATAGTTCAAGTCAGCAATTTATAATTACTATTAAAAGCTTACCAAATACTATTGATTCACTCAGTAAGAAACTGCTACTCGATCTTAAGGACTCTAATAGTCCATTATTTGCTTTTATCGACAGTATCAGATTATGTGAAGATAAATTAAAAGCCGATGTTGATAAGGTTATAAGTATTACTCAATATGCTTCTAACCTATTGACACTTTTTAAAAATTCTGCTAACTCTGCTCAGGATATAGGGGACGAGGTATTAAGTTTCACACTTAGTGATTTACCCAACACTGGATATATCGATTTAAAAACAACGGGTAAGAGAGACAATGGGGATGAGCTCGTAATTAGAGTCATTGCACGGACGGAAGACCAAATACAAAAGAATATGCCTGGCCAAACAATTGAAATGCAAACGCTTACTATACAACAGGTCAAATTTTACTCGGTTTCAAAGGTCACGTTAATAGCTGCAAAACCTTTGGATAATTCCACTGACGTAAAGCTTGAAAATAAATTTCAATTTGCACCCTCGGGTAGTTTATTACTAAAATTTGGATCAAGAAATTGCAAAACTTGGAATTTCCTCAATCCTGGATTTGGATTCAATATGTCTACTCCCGATTTTGATTTAGATGGCACACCAGACGCCGCATTGGGCGGAGTTTTAACCTTTTTGAATGATATTATCAGTTTTGGCTTGGACTACAATTTCAATACCGACAGTCCTTTCTGGTTTTTTGGTTTATCAATTCCTTTCAATATGCCTGGGCTTCCAATTAACAATATCCAGAATCAAAATAACTATTAGGCTCATTGTATTGACTTATATGGTGCATGGCTATTGGAAAAATTTCCGGAAATGATCAAGAGCATGACGGACATAAATAGCTAAAATCGAAGCTATCATATTTGTCTTCATTGAGCAGAGCCTGATGAAAAAATTATTTATAATATTTAACTGCAAAATCAAAAGCATTCTGGTATAGGATTTTTCTTACTATATCTTCAGGATTATAACCGAAACAATATTTTGAAAAATCAGTCCAGCTTTCAAATTCGTTAAGAAGTCTTTTTTCAAGTGCCGGAAAATCATTAGAGGTAACAAAGGCATCCATTGCATGAACCATACCATCAAAATCACTTCCAATCGATATACAATCCCAAATACCTATTTTTTCATTATCAGTACTTTTATCATAATCTATAACTGCCTTAGCTAAACCAGTTATATTCTTAAATATCTGCTCTCCCCAATACTTTCTTACACCATTCATGTTTTTCAAACCCGGGGCGTTTTTACATACGCGTGTTCCTGATAGTATTCTTTTATCCATGTTTAAACCTATTAATCCTTTTGATTTATTGATTACTCTTACCTCATCATCTGCAAGATTTATGCTGCATACATTTAATTCACTTCTTGATTTTGCGTATTTTTCATTTGAATCCGGTTCAACAAATGAATCCTCCAAGGTCGCCCATCCTGAATAGCCTGCATGGCTTACAATGATTGGAATTGTCATGTCTTCATTTACAGAAGAATTATACTCCTCAATAAAAGAATAGTATTGAATTCGAGCTGCAACACTCATGTGTTTAATATCTATATGGATTCGTCTTTTATCAACTGATTCGTTATCGAGGCTCAGCAGATGCCGAATCACTTTCCATCCATTTGTATTTATTCCGGTATCAATGTTTTCTTCCTGAGATAATAGCTTCATAATCTTTTTTCCGAGTTTTGCATCGCAGAAAATGCTTCTAGCATGGCCTGCCAGTCCATTGTAATAATGGTGACAAAGTGATACAAAAAAGGGTGGAAATTCCCAATCCTTGACCTCATCGATGTTCTTCAATACATCCCCAATATTGGTCAGTCTCATAGCATATTTAGCATTCCCTCTTATAAATGAGTGTGCTCCTTCAATAGTGAGTATTATCTTAAGTTTATCATTGCCTTCATTTAAACGATCGCCCTTATTGACCAATTCAAAGGAATAGTTCTTATAATTTCTGCTACAGGCATTAAGATAGGTATATTCCCGAATGAGCTCGTTGTAGTAATTATAATTAGCATCATCTTGAATTCGATTAATTGTTTTTTGGGGAAGACGCGTAAGTAGGTTAACAAGCATATCAATTATATCACCGTCTTTTAATGGGGGTTTGGCTTTAAACCAACCTTGTTCGAAAGGATACAGGCTCAGGAACACAAGCTTGGTATTGCTGGAATTTATTGTGGCAAAGTCTGATTGCGTATATTCCGGGAAAAGAATACTTTTTCGTTGTTTTCTCTTAGGCTTATCCGAAAACCATATACTGGCCTCAGGATTTTCATGGTCAACAACATAGAATGCATAGGGCCTCAGTGTTGAATGACAGTGGATATCAGCATAATAACTCATGTTATAACATTAAGTATTATGAGCCAAAAAAGAATTTTCAGTCTTTTGAATTACGTACTATTGCTTTTATAGCTTAATTCACCATAATTTGAATTAAAGTTACAAGAATACATTACGAAAAAGAGTCATTTCTATAAGCAATCAATGACCAATCAAAGTTTCCATCGAACAAAAACTGAACTTCAAAAACAAAAAGGCTAAATTACTGGATCAGTTACTTAAAGATAGCATTTTCATGGTTGAAAGTCAAGCAAATAGCAACGATTTTGATGAAAACTTACCAAATAATACCTTGTATCTCATCATGTAGCTAAAATGGATTTTTTTACAGGGATTTCATGTTTATAGCAACTATTTGGAGGTTGCACATTCGGCCCTGGCAGGGTCGAATCCTGCAGCATCAAATCATGCGCTCTATGAACAGGTGACTTCTCCGAAGTCGGATGTGGTGTGACATGACAATGGAGTACAGGTCGGAGTCTGGGGTAATATATCCGACGCAGGCTCAGCCCTAGGCCGAACTTGGGGATTTTGCTTTAAAAAGGATCATCATCCGTCATCCAATCCGGAAGATCACCGGAAAGATCATCAAAAAAGTCATCAGAAAGATCACTGGAAAAATCATCATGACTTTTGAATTTATTGTCAAATTCCATTTGCCTGGCGATTTCATCACATATACCACAATATCCGGGAAACGGACACTTGTTCTGGTCATTATCGCAAAACTCAATATGTGATTCGCCGAATGAAAGGGGTACATGCTTTTCGTTCCAGAAATTTCTTATATATGAATAGTGGTTATGCATGGGATAGCCTTCCGGAAAATCCAGTACAAAATGAAATACTTCGAGCATTTTCTCCAGTTCAGCGGAAAGCAATGCTTTCTGCTCATCCGAAAGCATTTCAGGAGGGGGAAGATAGTCCCGGTCAATACCGGTTATTTGCGCAACCGGAATTTCTACGCCGTACACATATTTTTCAACATAAGACATATCCTCAAGCTCCAGTTCATCATCAGGATTTGCTTCTGATTCTGACCATAAGTCATGAGGAGGTCGCACATTCCAGGTGGCCCTCCTTAAATCACCGATAAGTTGTTCGATATAATGTTGCATTGCTTCTGATAACTTTATTTTTTCAAAAAATCAACCTCTAAGGCTTAAACGATTTAATAACGCAGGCAAATAAAGATAATTAAAAAATTAAATCTGATCCGACCCTGGATGCTATTTTCCTTATACGCTAGAATTTACGACTGTAAGATAATGATTGTTAGCACCATGTCCCCCGCTGGCCTTGCTCTGCCGAAGCGGCTACGCGAAGGCGCAGCGGGGTTGGGGGTGGATTTTGGTGGAATGTGTTAACGACGCAATCTTTCAGCACAAGCAAAACGCTCAGACCAAAAGACAAAACGACCTACAGACTTAACATACCAGAAAACAACTTTTCAATGCCTCTAAGGCTCAAAAATGCATAAAAAATGAAAAAAGACGCAGTTTAAATCTGCGTCTTTCATAAAAATTATATGAATATAAATTAATGATCCCTAAAATTCCACTTGGAATTATCACTGTTCATATC
>CAYVBH010000044.1:0-17662 GCA_964449015.1 uncultured Bacteroidales bacterium | reverse complement strand
ATGCCCAGTTTAACCAGCGGGTAGACCAGCTTGCCAAAGGATTGCTGGCCATCGGGGTAAGAAAAGGTGACAAAGTAGGTATTTGGGCTACCAATGTACCCGACTGGTCAACTTTTATGTATGCCACTGCAAAGATTGGAGCCATCCTGGTCACCGTCAATACCAGTTATAAACTTTCGGAGCTGGAATACCTGATTAAGGATGCCGATTTGCATACGTTATGTATCATCGATGGTTACCGCGACAGTGATTATGTAGGCATGGTATTTGAGTTGGTTCCCGAACTGAAATCAGCTGTAAGAGGAAGCCTTAGCTGCAATAGGTTTCCTGAATTAAAAAATGTGGTTTTCATTGGTCCCCAGAAGCACAGGGGCATGTACAACACGCATGAGCTGATTCTGCTGGGTTCGTATCTGCCTGATGACGATTTGCTCAAAGCCAGACAAAATACATCATGCCACGATGTGGTGAATATGCAGTACACATCGGGTACTACCGGTTTTCCGAAAGGGGTCATGCTCACCCATCACAACATTGTGAATTGCGGCCAGAGTACAGGCGACTGCATGAATTACACACAAGCTGACAGATTGCTGGTTTGTGTGCCGCTATTTCATTGTTTCGGGTGTGTGCTGGCCATGTGTGCCATCATCACCCATGGCGGTACCATGGTGTTTGTTGAGGAATTTGATCCGCTACTGGTGCTTGCTTCAGTACAGAAAGAGAAGTGCACAGCGTTGTATGGAGTTCCCACCATGTTCATTGCCGAACTCAATCATCCCATGTTCAACATGTTCGACCTGAGCAGTCTGCGAACCGGCATTATGGCCGGATCGCTGTGTCCGATTGAAACCATGAACCAGGTGATGAGTAAGATGAATTGCCATGATCTGATTATTGTATATGGACTCACCGAATCATCTCCGGGTATGACGGCGACACGAGTTACCGATCCTCCGGAAATCAGGGCCACCACTGTTGGAACTAATTACCCGGGAGTGGAAGTGAAGATCTTTGATCCGGAAACAGGCGAGGAATGTCCGCCGGAAGTTCAGGGTGAAATCTGTTGTCGCGGATACAATGTGATGAAGGGGTATTACAACAATCCTGAGGCCACTGCCAAAGCTATTGATAAGGATGGATGGTTGCATTCGGGCGACCTGGCCGTAAAAACAAAAGATGGTTACTACCGGATCACCGGCCGGATAAAAGACATGATCATCCGCGGCGGAGAAAATATTTACCCTCGTGAGGTTGAAAATTTCCTCTACCAGATGCCACAGGTTGAAATGATTGAGGTTGCAGGAATAGCTGACGAAAAATTCGGGGAGATCGTTGGCGCCTTTATCAAGCTGAAATCAGGCCAAACGCTTACCCAGGAAGAGGTGCAGGAATTTTGCCGGGGCAAGATCTCCAGGAATAAGATTCCCAAACATGTAATCTTTGTGGACGACTACCCCAAAACAGCCAGCGGCAAGATCCAGAAATACAAGCTGCGGGAAATGGGCGCTGATTATGTGAAAAGTCTTTGCCAATAATAAAAAACCGGCGACAAGTTTCAACTTATTGCCGGTTTTTTTAGTTCACAAATTGCTAAAATTTGATTATGGCACCTACGGTGATATAACCTGAAGTGACAATACTATTCATATTCACATGAAGTCCAACATCTGTTGATTTCACTGTAGCGTCAGTTTCGTCATTCTTTGATATCTGATGGTTTATACCAAGACCAAATGCATTGATTCGAGCCATCAGCTGAAACCTGTTGCTGATGTCATAGGCAATACCCGGGAAAACATAAAAGCCAATCTCAGTAGTTTTGGGACCATCGGTTTCATTACCATCATATTCGGTTTTGGAAAAGCCAAATCCCAGGCTTGCCTGAGCTTCTCCGAAAAAAGAAAACTTATTGAAACGGAAGGCATAGTAACGGGCAAAAGGGGCGAATTCAACTGATGATGTTTTATCAATGGTTTCAGGATCTCCGTGATCATTTTCTCTTGTGAGGCCAAACGACACATAAGCACCCACGCCAAAATCATCGGACAGCATGAAGCCAACCTGGGGAGAAAAGTCAAAACTCATTTCAGTGGGTGAATCTCCTTTATTACCGTTATAATCGTAGCTACCGCTTTCAGCGTCGATTCCAAAACTTCCGCCCACGAAAAACTGAGCGTTTGAGGCAACAAAAGAAGTCAAGACAAGAACCATCAACAAGGCAATCTTTTTCATAACATATTATTTAATGGGCCTACTCTCAGGTTTTTCGGCATACACCCCTTACTCTTTAAAGGATTTTCAGGCACCTCCGCAATAGCAATTGCAAAAATAGCAAAATAATTCAACGCTTGCGGGGTATTCTTTATTGCCTGCCAATGAATACGTACTGTTTCATTTGATCATGTCAATACATACCTGGTTTTGCTTGTTAATGGTGTTGTTCTCAATATCAGTAAGGTTTTTGACAGTAGTTTGGGCAATCTGGTTCAATGCATTGTCGGTGAAATATGCCTGGTGAGCAGTTACCAGTACGTTGGGAAAGGTCATCAACCGCGATATCTTATCATCTACAATAACAATCTCTGATAAATCCTTGAAGAACAGCTTTTCCTCCTGCTCATACACATCGATCCCCAGGTAGCCCAGTTGTCCTTCTTTCAGTGCCTCAATGGCGGCATCCGTATCGATCAGCTTACCCCGGCTTGTATTGATCAGCATGGCCCCCCTTTTCATCAGGTTCAGGCTGTCCCTGTTGATCATCCGGTTGGTTTCGGGTGTTAGCGGACAATGTAGCGATACGATATCTGACCGTTTTAAAACCTCGTGAAGCGGCAAATAGGTTGTTCCCTGTACTTCCAGATCTTTATTGGAATTAACATCATAAGCAACAATGCGACTTCCAAAGCCTTTCATAATAGCAGCAAATGCAGCACCGATTTTCCCGGTTCCGATCACACCCACTGTTTTCCCTGCAAGCTCAAATCCCTGCAGGCGTTCAATCGAGAAGTTGCCCTCACGTACCCTGTTGTATGCCTTATGTGTTTTTCGATTCAGTGCCAAAATCAGGGCCACGGCATGCTCGGCCACAGCACTGGGCGAATAGGCAGGCACCCTCAGAACCTTCACTCCCAGCCGGCATGTAGTTTCTATATCCACATTATTAAACCCGGCACAGCGCAGCACAATGGCTTTGTTGTGTTGAGCAGCAAGTGCTTCTACAACGTCTTTTGATAATACATCATTTACAAAAACACATACGGCATCATACCCTTCAGCCAGTTTCACAGTTTTCAGCTTGAGTGATGATTCAAAATAATTGAATTCATGCAGGCTTTCTGCATTGGCCTTGTCAAGATATTCTTTGTCGTACGACTTGGTACTGAATACAGCTACTTTCATTTTGTGTGAAATAAATAACATTAACTTCCTATATAACCCGAAAAATGTCAAAAGGTTCATTTTTTTCAGGTTAATCGCAAAGCATTACCTAACTTTTTAAAGACGAAAGCAATGGTTTATACATGACCGCAGTGCCGTGTTGGATTATTGAACAAATAACTGTAGTTTTGGATTATCAGCAAAAAACCATAATAATGAAAAAGATATACCTTGTTCTCTTGATTGCGGTATGTAATTCAGTAGCGTTTTCTCAGTTTACTAAAGAAAAAGCCTTCAATGATGATGCCACCATCAACATCTTTACCATAAACCTGGAAAATACCGGGAAAAAGATTTTACTGGTGAACCGGATCGACAGCATTCATTATAATTTCGTACTACACAATTCGGATTATTCAGCCTTTAGAACCATTTCAATCAATCTGGGTTCGCTTTTCTATATCGATAGCTATAATTCGCCTTCACTGACACTACATTATGTTGCTGAAAATGTTTTTGATCAGGAAAACGACATTGATCTGCTTTGCCAGCTTACCTATTATGATGATGCCGATGAAGAATATGCGCAGGTTGTGGTCTTTCATGAGAACGGAACTACGCTATTTGAGTCGGACGTGGAAAACTCCAATGCCTGGATTTTCTCATCTGCTGCAGGAAGTTCTTCAATTCGTTCTTCATTAGCCAATACCGGTGATGGCACAAAAATGATACTTGATGTATATTATTTAGGAACAAGTACATACAGCTTTGATGTTTATGATCTGCCCGGAACATTACCTTCAGGGGAGCAGGAATTAAACCTCCCATACGGACAGGGAGATAACCTGCTCAGAATTTATCCGGTTCCTGCAAATGAATACCTGATCATGGATTACAGGCTTTCTGACAGCCAGCGAGAGGGGGAAATTGAATTTGTGGATGAGCAGGGCAGGGCAGTACAAAAGGTTATTATAGGCACTGAAAGCGGGAGTATCCGGATGCCTGTTACGCGCTTTAAAAATGGAATATATTCATACAAACTGAATACCCGGCGAGGAATACCGAGAACCGGTAAGGTGATCATTGCCAGGTGATGCATGATCACCCTACGGTTTACCTGGATCGGATTTCCTTTCTCATAAACGAGACGTACGACAGAACAAAGCAGATCACGGTTGCAGCCACCAGCGCTGTAACCTGTGCCCAAACGAGCATCAGTCTCTGACCGATTGGCAGGAGTCCCGGAAGTGTGCCCCCCAGAAGCAAAACTGCCATGTTAATAGTAACCAATAATCTTTATATCCGTAGGAGTATATACAATTTCTCTCAAAAGAGAAAGCTTATGGATAACAATTCTTACTTAAACTAACCAAAAAGTACATGTTAATATGAAAACACACATTCTTTTCCTTTTTGCCATTTTCGCCTTTTTAGGATGTTCTAAGGACGATTCGGAGGATAATAATAAAGTTACCGATGCTGATGGCAATGTTTACAGAACTGTGAAAATTGGAGATCAATTATGGATGGCTGAGAACCTGAGAACATCCAAATATAATGATGGTAAGCCAATTAAAAGAGTAATTAATAGCTGGGGTACATTAGATACAGCAGCATATTGCTGGTATGGCGACGATTCGGCTGCTTACAATTTGGAATACGGAAAGTTATATAACTGGCATGCCGTAAATACCGGTAAACTTGCTCCCAAAGGATGGCATGTGGCTACAGATGCAGATTGGAAAGAACTGGAATTGTTTCTGGGAATGAGTGTAGATGATCTTGATGTGTTGGGTTGGAGAGGAAATAACGAGGGGGGTAAGTTAAAAGAAGCAGGCCTGGTTCATTGGGCAACTCCTAATGAAGGGGCGGCCGATTCGGTTGATTTTAAAGCTTTACCAGGAGGTTACCGCTTTATGGACAATTCCTCAAGAGATATGAATTACAACTGTTACTTTTGGATTGGAGATGCTTATAGTTCTAGTGATTCCTATTATCGGATATTGGATAACGATGGTGCTCAAATTTGCAGAACTCATTTCCATAAAAGTGCCGGTTTTAGTATCAGGTGTGTAAAAGATTAGTTATAGGTTTTTTAAGCGATTTCAGGGACAATCCTACAAGGAATTCTTGTTGTGTTTGCTTTAGAAAATGCGGTTATTACCATACTGACATAAGGTTGTCACCTTCATACATTATATTTGTTTCCGGATTTCTTAACTGACATTCGGAAACCATTATGAAAACAAATAAAAACAGGCAAAAAGCCGTCGATGACCTTTCAGGTTGTGTGAACATAGGTAAAGATACGGAAGCAAAGCTGAAACAGGCTGGCATTGATTCAGTCAGTAAATTAAAGGCAGTGGGCACAGAACAGGCCTTTCTCAGGCTTCAGGCCATGGATCCGGGAGCATGCATACAGCTGCTCTACGGACTTGACGGCGCAGTTAGCGGAATCAAAGCCACGGAACTTTCACAGCAACGAAAGGAGGAACTGAAGGCATTTCACCGGATGGTAAAGAAGAAGTAGCAGATTAGAACCAAGAGCCAAGATTCAAGATCCAAGACGCAAATTCTAGTATCTAGTTTCCGGTTTTTTCTCGTCCCTTGTCTCTTGTCTCTTGTCCCTTTTCTCTATTATTGCCCCGGGAATTCCTTGATAATATTAAATACCCCGTTAATAATCATCTGTACGGCAATTACCGCCAGTATCAGTCCCATGATTCGCGAGATAGCCTTGATCAATGAAGGTTTCAATTTGTCAGCAATTCTTTGACTTACAATAAACATCCAATAGGTGATCAGGCAGACAATGGCAAATACCAAAATAACCAATAGCGTAATCACAAAACTATTACCCTGGCCCACAAAGTTCATGGCAGTAGATATAGTGCCAGGCCCGGCAAGCAGAGGTATGCCCAGCGGAGAAACGGCCATTTCCTCGTATGCCGAGCTGGTGTCGATTACCTTAGACCGGTGTGCATTGGATGCTTTGCCTTTCAGCAGGTCATAGCCAATGAAGAAAACAATGATGCCCCCTGCAACCTGGAAAGCCGGCAGGGTGATATTGAAAAGCCGGAATATGATGTGCCCGAAAAGGCTGAAGATGGTAATAATTACAAAAGCCACCATAACTGATTTAAAGGCAACTTTTTTGATGATGTGGCTATCGGCATTACCAAACATCGATAAGAAAACCGGTGTGTTGCCAATGGGATTCAGTATGGCAAAGAAACCAATAAATACAGTGGAAATAAACAAACTGAGATCAGGCATAGCTTCCATTACATTACAATATTTATTGAATTAAAGATAGTATTGTTTTATGAGTAATAAGCTTTGTTTTATTTTTGCTTATAATTCCGTATTAAGCCAGGCAATTTTTGAAATATTTCTATGCAATATATAAACGAAAACATAAGAAGGCAAGATCGCCTGCTCAGCGAAGAAGAAGCGAAACAACTCCTGCAACTTGGCGAGTATGGTGTTTTGTCCATGCAAGTTGAAGAGGGCGGAGCTTATGGTATACCTATTAGTTATGCCTGGGACGGCCACTCCAACATATACCTTCATTGTGCTCCTGAAGGTCATAAACTCCAGTGCATTGAAAAAAAAGAGCATGTATCGTTCTGCGTCGTAGGCCACACCCGTGTCATTTCTGACAAATTCACCACAGCCTATGAAAGCATTGTGCTTTGGTGTACAGCCCAACTGATATCTGATGACGCTGAACGAATGAAAGCGCTTGAGCTACTCCTCGATAAGTATTCGCCTGACGATAAAACAGCAGGCATGAAATATGCCCGGCAATCGCTCGGTCAAACAGCTATCATTCGCCTCAGCATAAATCAGTGGTCGGGTAAAACCAGGCGCATGCCATCCTGATACCTGACTCTTGACATTGTTCGGCAGTCCCAATATCCGTTTTCCGATTATCTTGCCGGTACAGCCTGGTATTTGAGTAACCTACTAGCCCAGGGAATAAAAATCTGAAAATTCGGGGCATCAGTATGCCCGCCATCATGCTGCCGCCAGGCGAGCTCGCCATCAAGCAGTCCGGTAAGTACCGGCGGCATCTGTTCTTTCAAATAGTCGTTGGAAACACCTATGTCTTTTGCTCCAAGCAATTTGTATACTGAACCTGCTGCTACCGTGGCTATATAACTTCCTTTCTGGTCGAGCCAATGGGCATCACCTTTTTCAGGAATGCCATAGCTGATAAAAGTGAGCCGCGGTGCACACATGGCTATCAGTTCATGTGAATCTACCAATAAATCGCAACCCGTTTTACGTCCAAATTTTGATTCTTCTGTTCCATATCTCAGGTAATTACCTGCCATCCAATGGTATTCTCCGCCACCTGTAAGGTTCTCTACAGCTTCGCCGTAAGACCTGCGATGTAAGGTTGCACCTCCCTTTCCCGAAGAGCCGATCAGTCCTACTGCAAAGCGCGGTTCGAAAGCCAGGGTAACCAAAGCAGCCTTACCATAGCGGGATACTCCTTCAATACCCACTTTTTTGGCATCCACCAGTGTGTCGGTTTCAAGGTAATCCAGCGCACGTGCTGCCCCCCATGCCCAAGCCCTGAGTGCTCCCCAGTCGTCGGGTTTCCGCGGCTGACCTTTGTTCACCAGTCCGATTATGCCCCGGGTAAGTCCTGCTCCGTTATCAGCCTGAATACTCGATGGATCTAACAGAACATATCCCCATCCCGCAGCAAGCAACTGTTCTGTGGGTGCTGAATTTCCGTCGATGGGCGGTGCAAAAAAGCTGGAACCGGCCAAGCGTGTAATGGGCGAATAAGCCGGATATTTTTCAAAAATCTCCTTCATCGAAGGATCACTGGCAATCATCATCTCCCTGAAAGCTTTGTTGATCTTTTCCAAGTCATCCGGCATGGGTTGAGCAGGCGAGGGTAGAGACGGCCGGCCAAACATGATCAGCACAGGTACAGGACCTTTCACATTAAGAGGCGTAACTACCACCATATTAATGTCTACATTGATCAGCGGGTACGAACTGTTGTCAACATGACCGGTCACCTGTTTTGCAAGCACCGGTATGCGGCCGACGAATTCCCGGTCGGTTATTTTTGCTGTCCAGGTAACGCCGGGTATGTTTGCTGGCAAACGGCCATAAACCTCACGTTCAAATTCTTCGGCAAGTTCAGGCCGGCGTAGCTTCCACCACATCTCAGCTGTTGTAACCTTTTTACCATTTTTAAGGATAAGTACGTCGGGGAGTTGAGGACAGGGATTGGCAAGAGATTCATCATAATTGGCATGGTTGGGATCCTTCTCATTCCCGCTGAATCCGGGACGCAGCCGGGTAATACCCAGTTGTTTCATCATGTTCTCATGATCCTGGTCAGTCGTAAAGGTTACGGGAGCAGGGTATTTGCTGTAATCCGTATTTGCTTCCTGTGCAATGGATATATACGCCATAAAAAAAGAAAGCAGAAGTAATGCTGTTTTTTTCATTTGAGCTGTTTATTAATTCTTTATAAATGTCACATCAACATTCATGTTGATGTGTTTTGAACTTTTGAAGATAATAAAAATGTTTGAGAACTTGTTCAGTTATAACTTTTCTATACATCATAGCCCATACGCGGAACTCTCACAGTTTCCTGTACATTATTAAAAGCTAATAGTGATCAATATCACCATTTCAGGGTGATCCATCTTTGCGGCGTATTTCAGTTACGTTTTCCTGTTGAACGTAAAATTGGATACCCACTAAACAAAATTTTTCCCTTCTCCTGGCAACGAATAGTTAATAACCTGAGGTAAGAAACAGATCCATTTTGGATTGTTTCGAATCAGAATAAGATCAAAACTATGCGTACTCTCAAAAAAACATTAGCCAGGTCAACACACCTTTCATTCAGAATATTTGTATGGATCATCCTAATCGTATCATTATCTGGTTGCTCACTAATCGATGTATTCATTGATGACAAAATGTTGCCATTGACTCAAGATGTATTCATTGATGACAAAATGTTGCCATTGGCACAAGATGCATTGTATGATGAAGAAAATGAAGCATTGCACTTCTTTGTTGTAAGCGACTGGGGGTTTAATGGCAGCTCAGATCAGCGGGCGGTCGCAGACCAAATGAATGTTGTTTCAGACCTGGTTGGACTTGATTTTATTGTTACTGCCGGGGATAATTTTCAGGATGTTGGCGTAAAAAGTACGGACGATCTGCTCTGGGAAACCAACTATAAAAGTGTTTATACTCGTGAAAATTTAAATGTTCCCTGGTATCCCGCACTCGGAAATCACGATTATAAGGGTAGTACTGATGCGCAAACTGAATATTCCTCTGAAAATGAACAATGGAACATGCCTGCCAGGTATTATACTTTTGTTGAAACCATTGACTCGGTGACTTCTGTAAGATTTATAATGATGGATACACCTGGTTTGGTTAATACATACAACAATCTTCCGGATAAAGCAAAATATGATACAATAGCTCAATACCGCTGGCTCTCAGAACTCCTTTCGGAATCGCTTGAGAAATGGATCATTGTTATCGGACATTATCCCATGTATTCTGCCAATATGAACCATGGTGATACGGAGGAGATGAAAACCATTATCAGGCCTCTGTTTGAGAAATACCAGGTTGATTTCTACATCAGCGGACATGATCACAACTTTGAACATGCGAAAGAAGATGGTGAATATACAGATTACATTGTAACTGGTACCAGTGGTGGAAACCTGCGCACGCCCGGTCATAATTCAAGAACCATTTTCTCGGTTTCTGATTTTGGATTTACCTATATATCACTGTCCCAAAATATGGCAAGGCTTTGCTTTGTAACGGATGGCGGGGAGGTGAGGTATTCTTTCGAAAAAATTAAATAAACGCCAATATTGCTTTTCTTATTTCGGAAGTCGCAGTAATAGAAAATATTTGTTGCACAACAAATGGAATTCTGTTATCCCGACAAATGCCGGTTCATTACTGAAAGCAAAGTTTTTGATTTCAGAGGCTTGCTGATAAAATCAACACACCCTGATTCCATGGACTTTTGTTTGTCTTCGGATGCCGCATACGCAGTTTGTGCTATGATTTTAAGATCGGGATGCTGTTGTTTGATCTGCCTTGTAACTTCATATCCATTAATATCGGGCAGTCCGATATCCATCAATACCAGATCGAGTTGCAGGGAATCGGCAATTTCAACAGCTTCCTTGCCAAACCTGGCATGGATGATATTTGAACCGGAATTTGAAAGTACCTCATTAATGTATTCCGCATTATAAGTATCATCTTCCACCACCAGGATGGTTTTGCCTTTCAGCAAACCTGTATTTTCATCCTCCTGTAAATTAATAGGCTCGTGTTCAATAACTTTTTCCGGGTGCAAAGGAACTGTAAAATAAAAACAGGTACCTTTCCCCAATTCCGATTCGAGCCATATTCTCCCGCCCAATAACGTTACCAATCCTTTAACAATGGACAGACCCAAACCTGCCCCTCCATATATGCGATCAGGATTTTGTTGCAATTGAATGAACCGGTCGAAAATTACCTGCTGTTTTTCAATAGGTACGCCAATGCCTGTGTCAGCCACATAGAATACAAGATTGTCGTTGATGTCGGTTATACATCCTCCTTCGACCGATCCTTCTTCAGTAAACTTAAAAGCATTTTCCAGAAGGTTGGTGAATATTTGTTTCAGTTTTATAATATCAGTAGCAACAACCAATTTTGAGACATCGCATCCCGCCCGCAAACTGAAACGAATATGCTGTTTCTCTATTTGAGACTGATGCTCTTTGAAAACCGCCTGCAGTTCATCAAATAGTGAACTCAGGTTGCACTTTTCAATGCTGATATTTAATTGTCCCGATTCAATCTTAGCAATATCGAGGATTTCATCAATTATAACGAGCAGGTCATCGCAACGCTGATTGATAATGCCGGTAAACAATTCCAACTTTTCTTTGTCGTTATAACAATTAATCAGCAATTGAGAGAATCCGACAATGGCATTCATGGGAGTGCGTATCTCATGGCTCATGTTGTGCAGGAAAGCCGACTTAAGTTTATCGCTTTCTTCTGCCTTTTCCTTGGCTTTTGTTAATTCGGTATTGAGAAGCCTGAGCCTTTCATTCTGAACCATTAATTGCCTGTAAAGCATCTTTTCATTGGTAATGTTCCTGGCTATTCCAATTATTCTGAAAACATGACCATTTGCATCTTTCAGGGGTATCAACTGTGTAAGGAAATCACGATTGTAGAAGGTTTCTTCATAGGAAATTATTCTTTGTTCTTCCAAACACCGGTTGTAATTGCCGATAACACTGTTGTAGGCCTCCTCAGAGAGACAATCCTTGACAAGTGAACCCGGGCGAAGCTTACCTGTTTCTTTTGCCTGCGAAGGATTGACTGCTGCATACTTGAATTGTCTGTCATCAGTAACATCAATAACAAAGATATGGTCCAAGGTATTGTCAAATAGTTGTTTGTATTTATTCTCGCTTTCTTCGGCTCTTACTTTGGCATCCTCAAGATTTTCAATGATTTGCCTTAGTTCCTCAATTGTCTTATCCCGCGTATCCATTGGCTTTTCATTCATGGTTCAGTCAATCAGAAAGTCCTAATAAACCGTTATACGCTAAGCAGCTAATTTCTTATTTGCAATTATGCTGCCATTCACATAAACCGGTTCAAAATTAATTTGCGTGTGAAAAAGAAATGGATTTCTATTAAAGTTACATCTAAAAAGGAATAATTCAACCATTGGATGACAAAAAACTCTACCATAGGATGAATTCTCTTAATTCTATAATGGATCCTGAAACAAAGGAGGTAGAGCTTTGCAGGTAGTGGGGCTGAAGGGAATTTCAGGTTTCCTTAAGGAAATTGATTGTATAATTTTTTTCGTTGCCATATAACCGGTAAAAGCCAAACGAGGCTTTAACGGCCAGTTCTTTTACTTCCTCAATGGTCATTTTGTCGGGATCACCGGCCAGTTCCGATATCGACAACATGCCTCCCGGTTTGAGTACCCTGTATAATTCTTTCAGATAAGCCTCCCGGTTTTCGACTTCCCCGATGACCGTGACCATGAAAATCCGGTCGAATGTCCCATCATTGAATTGAAAGGAATGCCCGTCGCACTGGTAGAAATCCACATTTTCAATTCCTTTCCTTTGAAGCCTTTTTTTTGCATAATCCAGCATCTCTTTCTGAATGTCCGCAAGAATAAGTTTTCCTTTTTTAACTTGACCGGCAATTTTGCAGCTGAAATATCCGGGTCCCGGACCGACTTCCATTAAGGTCATATCGTCTTTCAGTTCAAGCCTTTCGATTAGCTGCCGGGGTGAAAGAAAGATATTCCGCAATGGAATGAGCAGTGTGAATGCCATCTGGTGCGGAAAAACACCCTTTGAGGCAAACCTGCGCACGACATCAGATTGGCTTTCTTTTGTCATATACTATTTTCTATGATTACAAAACTAATGTCTTTCCTTCATAACTTCATTCCACCGGTATGTAAATTTCACTTTCCGAATTTTCATTATAGGGTCCCAGGCACTTCTCACCATAATACTCGTAATTGAACGGTTTGGTGAGCTTGTAATGGGTGTCGGGAAGGAAATGATTGTAAATGTACTTGTATGTATATCCAACCTTGTTGGCCAACCCTTTATGAATGAATCTGAGATACCTGCCTTTCGGGATGGTTTTGATTACGAACAGTGGATTCAGGTCTTCCACATGGGTTACCTCGGTACCGATGAAAAAATACATGCCTCCGATTTCCTGTTGATCCGACCAGTATTGAACCTGGAAAAAACTCTCGGGTGTGGTCCGGTTTTTAATTGAAGGGACTTCATTCATAAATCGGGTCCATTCTTTAGAAAGGTCGCTAATTTGGCTATCCTCGCTGATAAAAAATGAGATGCCAACCAGCGTTTTTTCTGGCATATCCAATAACTCAGGAGCTGTATCCCGAACCTTATCCGATTGATAAATGTATTCAGGGGTAATAGGTGCAACCAGGGCCAGTATCGACAAAGAGTGTCCGTTCCTGATTTCGGTTGGATTCACATGAAACTGCTTTCGAAAGGCACGAGTGAATGCTTCATGACTGCCAAATTGAAAATCATAGGCAATATCAGCAATTTTCTTATCGCTGTCGCGTAATTCATAAACAGCTTCAGTAAGCCTGCGTTGCTGGATGTAGTTCTTGGGCGAGTATCCCGTGATACTCTGAAAAAGACGGATAAAATGATAAAGTGAATAGCACACTTCATTGGATACCCTGAAAACATCAATCTCTGTCTTAAGGTTTTTCTCGATAAACTGAACCGCCTTCAGTACTACTTCCTTGTTGGTCATGAGCTTTTCATAAAAAAGACACCTTGCTGCATGTGCATACAAGGTGTCTGCAAGTTAATTAAAAGTTGAATTCGTTCTGCCAGTCGAATGTGGCAGATTCTTCATCCCATTTAGGCCAATGTTTACACCAATCCGGAACCACACATTCTTTAACTCTTTCTGACAGGTGATAGGGTTTGATGTCCAGAACAGGTGTTTCATCTTCAGCATCTATCCAGGGCGTGTGGATGATTCCTTTTTCATGATCAATATGAATTACCGAAATGGTTGTAATTAGTATCGGATTGGGCCGAACAGGCGAACGTGTGGCAAACACACCGATTGTTTCAGGTCCCTTTTTATACGGTTTCTTACTCACCAGTGCCGATCTTAATTCAGGCTTATCTACCAGATTTCCCCACCAGGTTATCTGGAGGTGACTGAAACCGTCAATGCCCGTTAACCCGGAAAGATATTCTTTTTCGAGTTGAATGGAATAGTTGCCTTTAGAGGCAATGACCTTACCTATTGGTTTTAATTCATAATTCTTGTTCATTTTTTTTCTAATTGATGGTTACTACTTTTTATTACCGGTAACAGCACAAAAATACAGCCATAGGGAATATTCTTCTTGACAGAACTTGCTCAACTTAACCTGGAACTTGATAAATATTGCTGAAATTAATGTCCCCTGTTTTTTTCTTTTTTCTTCTTTTGCTTCAGTTCAAATTTCAATTGCCTGGTTTCTTCATGTGCAATTCGTCTTGTCTGGTTTCTTTCAATTTTTGTTTTTGCCTGTAATTGTTTCATCATAGTATGTGCCTTGGTATAAGCATGTTTCGATCTGTAGTTTGCTTGGATTTGTTTGTTTTTGTGCAATTGCTTTTTGAAGCCGATTCTTTTGGTTGCTATACATTCATCAGCTATGGTGTTTGAGAAATGAAGCTGATCAGGATCCAGTTGATCCAGGAAATGAGCCAGCTGGATTCCTGATGGTTCTGAGGTTCCAATAACTATACGTGCCACTGAATACTGATGATCAATATTCCTTTCAATCAATGCTATCCAGAATGGGCACTCAAAACGAATCGTCGTATAATAAGAGCTTTCAGTCACAGCAAGGCTGGCATGAATTTGGCTAAAAGTACCAGACCGTCTTTACTGGCTATTACTTTATGTCTGACATTATCGGGAATGACAGCACAGTAACCGGGTTCGTAATCTAACTTTTCCCCATTCACCATGCAAATGCCATTGCCTTCCAGTACCTCGTGCAACTCGGTTTTCCCTTCATGAATATGCTCCTCAAGTATGCCGTTCGGTTCAATCCGCACAATATGAGAGCTGAATCTATTGGCTGTTTGTTTTCCTAAAATGATATGTTTAAGAAAAACACCCCGGAACGTTGGATGCGGATTCCATTTCTTTTCTGAATTTGATTCAGTAATACCAGGAGAATGGGTTTTCCCTTTTTCAAAATTACGAATGCATGTGTTAGTTTTCATTATCTTATGGTTTTACAGATGACAACAAAAGTAAATCATCATAAAACCATGCTGTTGTACAATCTTGCTATTCTAAGATAATCTTACCTATTGATTCTTGATAGGTGAGTGGTGAAATCCCATAATATTTGGTAAAGTGACGTATAAAATGACTGGTATCGTAGAATCCTGTAGTTATTGCAGTATCGTTAACTTGTTGCCCCTTTTCGAGCATTTCACGGGCGTTACGCAAGCGACTATCAAGCAGATAACGGTGTGGAGCCATACCCGTATAATTTCTGAATAAACGTGAAAGATGAAAAGCACTAATTGTTGCTTTGTCTGCAAGAGAAGACAAGGTGTGATTGTCTGAGATCATGTGTTCTAAAAAATCACGTACTTTCTCCAAACGATTATCTTTAGCTTGTAATGGAATATTTTCTTTTCTGAAACGGCACATTTCTCCTATAAGGATTCTTGTGTTAACAGTCGGAACTGATCCCCTGTTTTCAATGAGTGAATTAAATAATTGCTCCAGGTATCCAGCCAAAAAAGTGCTGTGGATAATGTTTTCAAATATGGGCACATTGGTTTTGCAGTGTTGTAAAATAACAGAAGGTGATAATGAAAGAACAATGTAATCATGTTCCGGGTTCAACGCAGTATCAATGGCGTGAGATTCATCTGAATTGATGATGAAAATATCTCCTTCAGCAATAACATATGTTGCTTGATGTATGGTTAATAACCGGGAGCCCTTAATTACCATTCCCAGGCTGACCGATTTGTGACGGTGAACCGGGAACCTTCTGGAAATTCCACGTCCGCAAACTATACCAACCTGTCTGTCATTGCTTTTATGATATACAACCATATGAAATTAACTCTGTTATTGGCATTCTTGGCCAGTCGGTTTTGCTATTCAATCCCCATGCTGTCTCCAAGGCACATTGGGGATGATCATCGTTGCACTTTCGTCATTCACATTACCTGCACTTACAACCTGTTGAATTTTATCAAGAGATGATTTTCCGAAATGGATGTGATTTCTTCTTTTGTATCTGACGCACCGGCTTGCTGGCGGTGATGCTCCAAAAAACCATTTTTGTCCCTGTCAGAAGCAAATTTAACGGATATCAGGGCATCATCGGTGTTTTGCAATATAACGGCACAATAACCTTTCACCTCATTAAAAAAGGCAGCCAGGTCGGGTGCGCTGTTCATTAAACCGAGCTCACCCTTCACCAGAATGGCTTCACGATTGAATAAATCTGCCGGTATTCCAGGCAGATATGCACCCACATTGGCAGACTCTCCTGAAATCCTTTCTGCAATCGCCTTACCAATCTGAAGTGCGGCCATGCTGTCGTTTTTATTTCCGGTGCTGTTGATGATGTTAATGTAATAAGGCCCCTTGCAAAGCTGCAACTGGTAGGGAGTATGGCAGGTAAAAGGAGCCAGCGGAGGATTTGATTTGCATTGAAAACGCGATACGGAATAGATCCCGAATGCCTCTTCGGGCCCGGCCATTTTGAATAGTTCAATTTTAAATGAACTGCCTTTGTATTCCAGTTCGCCAATCCACGCAGCCTTGCAGCCATATTCACGGTAAAGCTCGGCACCGCCATTCATGTATCCAAACAACGAGGCTCCGGTATAGGTTTTGGGTTGAACAAAACGGGCGCCCGGGAGGTCGGTTGTGTCAATCACCGGAAAGCTTTCCTGCGCCTGCAGAATACCCTGAAATGAGAGCACCACAAAAAGCCATATCAATTGAATAGACGCCTTCATGATCAGTTAATTTAATGCATGTTCTTAGCCCAAATCAATAAGGCGAAGGTTAATCTTCGTTTTTTGAGCTACACCCAAACCCAGTGCAGCGGCCTGATCCAGAAACTTCAGTACTTCCGGGGTAGGGGCTTTCTGAATTCCTTCTGCAACCCGTTTTTCGGCCACCAGATCATAACTGATACGATCAAGCGCCACTGCATCAGATGCAATCAGGATGGCATTGTAATTACAAATGAATTGCGGGTTAGCTCCCGGCCCTCCGTTAAAGCAGCCTTTCAGTCCGTCACAGATGTTTAGCACCACCTTGTCGCGCAAGGGAGCAAATGCACATACTTCAGCGCTGGTTTCATTCCACAATTGAGCATGGAGTCTTCCGGTATTGGTAATGGATCCATAGGCCAGGTTTTTCATGGCATTGGTAATGGATGCTCCTGCGTTTTTCAGAATGGGGATGTTGATGATCTTATCAACTTCCTGCGTAATAATTTTTGAAAAATAGGAATACTTCCCTCCGTTAATCATATAAGGTAGGGTCTCGCTGTCGTATTCGCCTTCCACATCGGCCCAGTAGTACCACTTTTTATCGATATTCCTTTCGCCATATAATTTTCCATCTGCGTCATAGAATGAACCTTTCTCATCCTGGCATTCGGTAC
>CAYVBH010000043.1:0-17795 GCA_964449015.1 uncultured Bacteroidales bacterium | reverse complement strand
CAGCCCGTGTGTTGGGCAGAATGTTCAACGGAATCGAGTACAGGGGATTTTCTCAGAAAACGGTCGAAGATCTGGCTGCCTATTCCGGAGTACCTGTTTGGAATGGCCTTACCGATGAGTTTCATCCTACCCAGGTGCTGGCCGACCTGATGACCATGATCGAGCGTAGTGATAAACCGCTGAGCCAATTGAAATTCTGTTACCTGGGAGATGCCCGCAATAATATGGGTAATTCGCTGATGGTGGGTTGTGCAAAAATGGGAATCGATTTCAGGGCAGCTGCTCCAAAAGCCTGTCAACCTGCTGAATCACTTGTAAAAACCTGTAAGGATTTAGCCTTGTCAACCGGCGCCTCGGTAACCATAACCGATGATGTCGCAAAAGCCGTTAAAGACGCTGATTTTCTGTACACCGATGTCTGGGTTTCCATGGGTGAGCCAGCTTCTGTGTGGGACGAAAGGATCAGACTTCTCAAGCCCTACCAGGTGAATATGGATGTTTTAAAAATGACAGGCAATAAAAATGTAAAATTCCTGCATTGCCTTCCGGCTTATCACAACCGGCAGACAAAAATTGGTGAAGAAATCTATCAGAAATTCGGATTGGAATCCATGGAAGTTACCGAAGAAGTCTTTGAATCACCCGCTTCCATTGTTTTTGATGAAGCTGAAAACCGCGTCCATACCATTAAAGCTGTAATGGTGGCAACACTTGGCTCTTAAAGCTCCTTATTCTTTTGTTCCAATTTTGGCAAAACCAGCCTTTTAGGTAAATCACCACCTGGTTTCATAATATTTCCTATTTTTACACTATGGAATACCTGTTGGTCATACTCGGTGCCATATGTATCCTGGTCGGGGTTGTTGGTAGTATCTTGCCCGGCTTGCCTGGTCCCCCGTTAAGTTACCTGGGGCTTTTGCTGATTCATTGGACCCGCTTCGCCCAGTTCTCATTTAAAATGCTCATAATCTGGGCTATTATCGTTCTTATTGTGGCTGTTCTTGATTACGTGGTTCCCATCTGGGGAACCAAAAAATTCGGAGGTACCAGAGCGGGTGTCAGGGGCAGTACCATCGGACTGATTGTTGGTGTTATCTTGCTGCCTATGATGGGCATTGTGCTGGGTCCGTTTGGCTTGCTGGGTATTCTGGGAGGTCCGTTTATAGGGGCATTGATTGGTGAACGATCAGCCGGTCAGGATTCTCAGAAGGCTATGCGTGCGGCTATCGGATCTTTTATCGGATTTCTTGCAGGAACCTTTATGAAAATTGCCGTATCTGTGGTGCTTGCTTTTTATTTTTTTGCTGCCCTTATCAGGGCCGTCCTTAACTGATCTGAAGCGTTATTTCAGGTTAACCAGGTTGTTCTTAAAAGCATATATTACGAGCGATAGAGAATTCCTGCACCCGGTTTTGTCAAGCAGCTTGGCCCGGTGATTTTCTACTGTACGTTCACTTATAAACAGCTTATTGGCTATTTCAACGGAGCTCAATCCTTCACAAATCAAGTTCAGAATTTCATTTTCGCGCTGCGACAGGATAATCTGAACTGACGACTGCCTGTTTCTGATTAGGGTAAGCAGCAAGCTTTGGGAAAAATAGGTTCTGCCGCTTAGTATCATCCTGATCGCTGCCTTGAGCTCTTCATTTTCAGCGTCCTTCAGAATGAAGCCGCTAACCCCGTTTTCAATCACACTATTGTAATATTGCTCATCACCATACATGGAAACCACCAGAATCTTCAAACCCGGATCTTCCTGCAACAGGGTCCGGCTTGCTTCAATGCCGTTCACAACGGGCATGTTGATATCCATGATGATCAGATCGGGCTTAAGCGGGCGGGTAGCTTCAATGAGTTCTTTCCCGTTTGAAACATCTGCAATTACCTCTATATCTTTCAGGTCTTCAAGAATAAGCTTGAGTCCCTGCCTGAATAAGGTGTGATCATCCGCCAGGATAACCCTGTATTTCTTATTTTGCATTAGCAAATTCCGGATTAGTAATTATGGCAAAATTTATTTCAAAACCACTACCGGGTTCGGAATGGATTTCATATTCCCCTCCCAGTGATTTGATCCGGGTTATTATATTGTTGATTCCCATTCCTTTAATGGGAGTTCTGACGTTTTGTGAAATATCAAAACCAATACCATCGTCCCTGTAATTACATAACAAAACAGAATCAATATAGTCCATGTTAATATAAATATTTTTTGCATGGGCATGTCTCACAGTATTGTTAATCAACTCTTTGAAAACTCTGTAGATGACTGATTCAACCGTAATCGGAAACCGCATTTCGGAAATGTTATTGGAAAAAGAAATTCGGATATCATCTGAAAAAAGATTGATGATGCCTTTTATTGCTGAATATAAACCGAAATTCTCGAGAACATGAGGACTCATGTCATTTGAAATGGTCTTCACGGAATCAATCAGGTCGCGGGCAATTTTTCCAATCTGATCGGCGATTTCATTTCTTCTTTCAATGTCAGGTGATTCTATAAATGAAGACGTATAAATTTTTAAAGCGGATATCAGCGGACCGATTTCATCATGCAAGTCCCTGGCAATCCGTGAGCGCTCCTGCTCTTCTGTTTGAATAATGGTTTCGAAAAGTTTTCGCGCACTTAATTTACGTTCGGTGAGATCACGTATAATACTTAAGATTGCACCCTTCTGGTTGAAAACGATGGGAACGCTGTTAATTTCAAATGGTTGGGCTTTACCGGTTTTTATAGATCTGACTTCTATTTCGAAATACCCCGTTGGTACTCCCTTTTTTATCATGGAAAGCCGCTCGGAAATGAGGTCTTTATATGCAGGTACTAGAAAGTCAAGCAGTGTAATTGACGACAGGTAGCCTCGTGGAATGTCGAACTGCCTGTACAAAGAATCATTTGCCTCAATGAAATTCATTTCAAAATCAGTTATGATCATGCAATCACCGGCATTTTCGAAAATGTTCCTGAAGTTGGTTTCATTTTCCCGAAGTTTCTCATACATCTCAATGAGCTCAGTGGTTCGTTCCTCAATGATGGTTTCAAGCTGCATCCGGTAGCGGGCCAGTTCTGTCTGTTGGATTGTTCTTTCTATTGATCGGCTTACGAAAAAGTGTAGGGAGTCAATGTAGAAGTTTTTGCTGTCCCTGACCATAATAGAAAACGCGCCGGCAAGAAGAACAGAAAGAAATTTTTCTTCGTTTCCTTCATCAAAAAGAACAATGAGTGGCACTTGTTTTAAACTGGGAATCAGATCAACACTGATACCGTCCGGTAAGGAATAGTCTCCGATAACCACATTGAGCGCATTACAGCTGATTACTTCCCTGGCAGATGATAACGTATCAACCTGTATTACAATAAGATCAGGATCTTTTGCGATAAAGGCCTGCCTGATGGTTGTATATACATCCGGTGATGCTGTGATAATGAGTATTGTTTTGACCAGATTATGCATCAGTATTATAGGTGCGGCATTTAGAAATGGTAATCATTAAAACCGAAAGGTCTGGCTTTATTGTCATGACCGATAGTTTTAAAAAATTCAGGGAATAAATATATTATAAAATGTTTCTAAAGCCTTATTAAAATCACAAACAATTTAAAGCAATTGTGTATTTTTATACCAAATCCTATACTGCCATGCGTTATTCAAGCAAGTTATACATACTGTTTCCGGTATTATATCTGTTTTTGAATGTTGAGGTACGATCCCAACAGGTTGATTATTATAGTGGTTATGATCATCGAAATTTTCGAAAAGAGAAGGCATTTTTGGAACCAATCGACTTCAGAAATATAGATATTCAACGCGTTAATGCAGTTATTTTTCATCTTACCAATGAAACACGTCTGGCCCATAAACTCAGCCCGCTTATGCATTCAACTGAACTGGAAATGGCAGCGTTGATGCATGCCAGGGATATGAACAGGGATGGTTTTTTTAGCCACTTTAATGACAAAGATGCCAGCAAAAGAACGCCAAATGACCGGGCAAAATTATGCCATGTAACCAATCCCTTCCTGGCTGAAAATATCGTCGAAGGGTTTGGTATACAATACCAGCCCAATGAGCCGGTTTACACAAGAGGCCCGGGCAAATTCAGTAAAACAGCAGAAGGGGCCCTGATAGAGTCCCATACCTATCTGTCACTTGGTGAGACCTTTATTAAAAGCTGGATGAATTCCAAAGACCACAAGAACAATCTGCTTTTAAGGGATGCGCTTCAGCTGGGGTGCGGTGTAGATTATTATGTAAATCATGACTTCAATGAGATGCCTTCTTTTCTTGCAGTTCAGTGTTTCCAGTTATTTCAGTCCATCATTCCGGTACGTCCTTAAAAAACAAATCTGATGCTATTTTTAAAATAAATGCAGCGTTCAGAATATGAATACGTCATTAATACAGCATACATGATTCCGGATAAAGGATACCCGGTCCACCAGGATCTGATAAAACGGTGTGCTCAGGGTGATCGTCTGGCGCAGAAAGAATTGTACAGGCTTTATTTTAAAGCCATGTATAATACCTGTTACAGAATGCTTAATGATCAGGCCGAGGCGGAAGATGTAATGCAGGAGTCCTTTCTGGCAGCCTTTACTAAGATCAATTCTTATAAGGGTGAAATGAGCTTCGGATCATGGCTGAAAAGGATTGTAATTAATAAGTCCATTGATATACTGAGGGCCAGGAGGATCAAATTTGAGGAATTGAACGAAAAGTCTTTCAACCTGGCTACACCTGATGACCATGATGCAAACATTGAAGGTAATCATGCGGCATTGGTTGAGAAAATCAGGGAGGCAGTTAAGAAGTTACCTGACGGATTCAGGGTTGTTCTTACGCTGTCACTTTTTGAAGGTTATGATCATGAGGAGATTGCATCGATACTGCAGATCAGTGAATCAACATCAAGATCACAACTGGTAAGGGCAAAAAGAAAACTTATTGATTATTTAAAAAGTAGTCATCATGAAGACTATAGATGATTTTATAAAAGAGAACCTGGAGCACTTTAACAATGATGGTCCACCTGAAGGACATTTTGAGCGTTTTGAGACCAGGTTGGAGAAACAGGAAAAGCATGGAAACAGGCAGATGCGTCTTGTTGTCCTGAGAGTTGCAGCCTCGGTTCTCCTGGGCCTTGTGCTTTCGTACACGGCTTTGCTTGAGTTCAGATATCTTGACGGGAGAGCAGATAATATTTATATGTCTGCATTTTATCCTGAGCTGAAAGAAGCTGAAAATTTTTACAATGCCCAGTTGGTAAAAAAGTACAGCGAAATTCAGGAGCTTCAGTTTGGCGGTGCTGATGACGAGAAGAAACTTGTCGCCAGGGAGCTCTCTGACATGAATACCCGGGTGCGCGATATGAAGAAAGACCTGAGAAACAATCCTGAAGACGAACGAATCATGAATGCGATCATCAATATATACCAGGTGAAAATGGAACTCATGGACATGATCATTGCACGAGCAAAACAATCAACAATTTCAATTCTTTAATATTTTTCATCATGAAAACCAATCAATATATAAATAGGGTCGGCAAGGTTTTGACAGCATTATTCATTGCTTTAAACGTAGCCGCGCAGGGTGGTGACACCTTCAATAAAGAAATCAGAAAAGAGTTTCCGGTTAGTTCGCAGACCCGTTTGGAAGTCTCAAACAAGTTTGGTAATGTGGATGTTACCAACAGGGAAGATTCCAGGGTTTCAATAAATGTCATGGTTCAGGTCAAAGGCAAAGATCAGCGCAGGGCTGAAGAAGTGCTGAAGATGATCAACATCAATATATCGCAGGAGGGAGACCTGATTAAAGCGGTAACAGAAATTGACGATGATTTTGGCAAGTTTTTCAAAGGATTCAATACAGGTAGTGAAGGACTGGAGATCAATTATACCATTTCAATGCCCAAAACAGTTCCCTTAAACCTGTTGAACAAATACGGCAATGTTTTTATTGATGAACTTACATCCACTTCGGTGATTGATGTTAAATATGGTAAACTTGCAGCCAACAGGTTGGTTCATGAATCCCGCGAACCGCTGACAAAGGTCTATCTTTCCTATTCCAATGGTACCCTGCAGGAAGCAAAATGGATAGAACTTGATGTTAAGTATTCCAAGATCAATATCGTTGAAAGCAAAGCCCTGGCCATCATCAGCAAATATTCCAAGGTATTTGTCACCAATGGAAGTTCTGTTGTGAGTGAGAGTAAATATGATACTTATGAATTGGGCAGGCTGACGAATTTTGTTTCAACGGCTGCATATGGTCATTTTACAATTGAAAGTCTGACCGGAAAATTGCAACTGGATACAAAATATACCGACGTAACGGTAAGCGAGATTGCTGAAGGGTTTGAAGGCATCAAAGTAAACAACAGTTATGGCTCTTACAGGCTGGGTATTGATCAGGGTGCTTCGTACAAACTCAACGGATATTCAAAATATTGCAGCATCACTTATCCTGCCGAAAATGCCCGGGTTAACAGGTTCAACGAGAACAACGAAATGAAGGTGAACGGGGTAATCGGAGCCAACTCCAGTCCCAAAGCCGAAGTTTCCGTTACATCGAGCTATGGTAATATCAGGCTGATAAGGTAGAACCAAGAGCCAAGAACCAAGAGCTTATTGCTTAAGGCCAATGGCTAAAAGCTAATAGCCGGTACTGAGCTGCCGGTTATTTTTATTAACATTCCGGCTAAAAAACGCATAATTGAATATCTTTGCAGGAATGAATTCCTTGTATGAGTAATTTTATTGTTTCAGCCAGAAAATACCGCCCGGCTAATTTTGATACTGTTGTAGGTCAGCCTTCAGTTACCAATACATTGAAGAGTGCCATAAGAACAGGTAAAATTGCTCATGCTTATTTGTTTTGCGGACCCAGAGGCGTAGGTAAAACTACATGTGCCCGTATTTTCGCTAAAACGCTCAATTGTTTCAATCTTACCGCTTCTACAGAAGCCTGTGACCAGTGTGAATCCTGCAAGGCATTTAACGAATCCAGGTCTTTTAACATTCATGAACTCGATGCCGCTTCAAACAATTCGGTCGATGACATCCGAAACCTGATCGATAAAGTACGGATTCTTCCACAGGTTGGAAAATACAGCATTTACATTATTGATGAAGTTCATATGTTGTCACAGGCCGCTTTTAACGCTTTTCTGAAAACACTTGAAGAACCGCCTGAGCATGCCATATTTGTACTGGCAACCACTGAAAAGCACAAAATCATACCTACGATACTTTCGAGATGTCAGATATTTGACTTTCAGCGAATCAGAATTGAAGATATAGTTGGTTACCTGGCGAAAGTTGCCAAACTGGAGCATGTTACCTATGAAGAGGAAGCGCTCAATGTAATTGCGCTTAAGGCCGACGGAGCCATGCGTGATGCGCTTTCAATTTTTGACCAGGTGGTGAGCTTCTCCGGTGGCAATGTGACTTATCATGAAGTGCTCGACAACCTGAATGTGCTTGATTACGAGTATTATTTCAGGATGACTGAAGCATTCCTGGGACAGGATACGGCCAAATCTCTTACCACATTTAATGAAATACTGCAGCGTGGTTTCGACGGTCAGAATTTTATGTCGGGCCTTTCCTCACATTTCAGGGACCTTCTGGTTTGTCATGATCAATCTACGCTTGGATTGCTCGAAGTGAGTGATGTGCTTAAAAACCGATACAGGCAGCAGGCACTTTTGTGTTCCGATGATTTTCTCTTTGCCGCACTTGAAATATGCAGCCAGTGTGAACTGTCGTTTAAGGTAAGCCGTAATCAGCGACTTCATGTTGAACTGGCGCTGATCAGGCTGTGTAATATCAGCCCCGAAAAAAAAAACCAGTTAAGTGAACGGGATGTTCTGGAAGTACCGGAGATAACAAGAAAACCAAACAATCCTGCAAAACCTGCCACACAACCCGCAGTATCTCCAACTCCGCCAACGGAACCTAAGGAGTCCAGGCCTCGTGTGCCGTCGCCTACCGCAAACGAATCCGGCACTAATTATAAAGCAGTGCGAACCATTTCAATTAAAGATGCACTAAACGGTGTTTCAGGAAATGGCATTGATGAGGTACAAAGCGATTCCATTGTTGAGGATGCGGAATCTGAATTTCCTGAAGCAGCGGAGGCAAAGCCTTTGACTCCTGAATTTCTGGATCAGTGCTGGAATGCTTTTATCGCTCAGATTCGGGAAGAAAGACCCCGAATGGCAGTTACCCTCAGAAATGCAAAACCCGGAATTGAAGAGGGCTTTCGCATTACTGTTGAGTTGAACAATTTATCCCAGCTCGATGATTTCAGGAATAACACTCAAAATGACCTCGAGAAATTCCTGAGGCGTGAAACACGCAATATCCAGTTACACATTGTAGCTGGAATGGCAGAATCAAAAGAGTCTGAAACTGTAAAACTATATACAAGTGAGGAAAAATTCCGGTACCTCAACCAGAAGAATCCGGCACTTGCGGGTTTCAAACAAAAACTAAACCTGGAACTTGAATAAAAATCTGAATATGAACGGACAACAAATTATTCTTGAAAATGGTGTATTAAAAGTACCCAATGAGCCAATAATTCCTTTTATTGAAGGTGATGGCACAGGTCCCGATATCTGGGCAGCCTCGGTTAAAGTATTTGATGCGGCTGTTGAAAAGGCATATCATGGAAAGAAAAGAATTCACTGGAAGGAAGTACTTGCTGGTCAAAAAGCCTTTGACCAAACCGGCAACTGGCTGCCTGATGATACCCTGCAAACCATCAGGGAATACCTGGTGGCCATTAAAGGGCCACTTACCACTCCGGTTGGTGGTGGCATCCGTTCGCTGAATGTTGCATTACGGCAAATACTCGATTTGTATGTCTGCCTGCGTCCTGTAAGATACTACGAAGGTGTGCCCTCACCGGTGAAAGATCCTTCAACTACTGACATGGTCATTTTCAGGGAAAATGCCGAGGATATTTATGCCGGTATTGAATGGATGGACGGTACTGATGAAGTGAAGAAGGTGATCTCATTCCTTCAAAATGAAATGAAAGTAAAGAAAATCAGGTTTCCCATGAGTTCTTCTATAGGAATCAAACCGGTTTCAAAAGAAGGAACCGAACGCCTGGTAAGAGCTGCCATCTTGTATGCCATTCAACAAAACCGGCCTTCGGTTACCCTGGTTCATAAGGGGAACATTATGAAGTTTACCGAGGGCGGATTTCGTGACTGGGGTTATCAGCTGGCCAAAAACGAGTTCGGAGCAGTCGAAATCGATGGCGGTCCCTGGTGCTCATTCACCAACCCGAAAACAGGCAAAACCATTGTGATTAAGGATGTCATTGCCGATGCTTTCTTGCAGCAAATACTTACTCGTCCGGCTGAATATTCAGTTATCGCCACCCTGAATCTGAATGGCGATTATATATCTGATGCACTGGCTGCCATAGTGGGAGGCATTGGCATTGCCCCCGGAGCCAACATCAACTATGTTACAGGTCATGCTGTTTTTGAAGCCACGCACGGAACAGCTCCAAAGTATGCAGGGAAAGACATGGTCAATCCCGGTTCTTTAATTCTCTCGGGTGCCATGATGTTTGAATACCTGGGATGGCCCGAAGCCAACGCATTAATTGTGAAAGGACTGCAGGGAGCTATCCGGTCAAAACGGGTGACGTATGACTTTGAAAGGCTCATGGATGGTGCCACAAAATTGAAATGCTCCGAATTCGGAGATGAGATAATCAGAAATATGTAATTGAATATTGCTGCTATAGATGCTTTTTTCATAATTTTGCTGTTTATTATAAACCCGAAAAACAATCGAATATGCTAAATAAGAAAGTTGAAAGGATACTCAACGAACAGGTTGAGAAAGAAGGATACTCCTCGGCGTTGTATCTTGCTATGGCCTCCTGGGCTGAAGTAAACGGAATGGCAGGTGTAGCTGATTGGCTTTACGCGCAATCAGATGAAGAAAGAATGCACATGCTTAAGTTTGTCAAGTATATCAATGAACGCGGAGGAAAGGCCATCATTCCTGCATTCAAACAACCCGGTAAGGATTACACTTCAGTTAAAAAATTGTTTGAAGAAGTATTGAAACACGAACAATATATTTCTGCATCCATCAATGAAATTGTTGCTGTTTGCATAGCTGAAAAGGATTTCACTACCCACAACTGGGTGCAATGGTTTGTTAATGAGCAAATTGAGGAAGAAGCCAATGCAACTAAAATCCTCGATAAGCTAAACCTACTGGGTGATAAGAATCTTTACCTGTTCGACCGCGATATCATGTCGCTTCGTACACCAGAGCCTTCCTCTGCTGAATAAAATTGGATTGGGAAAGAAATTTTAAACAACTTTTGCTTTTCAGGATGACATCAACACTGTCCTGAAATCTTTTTTTTTGGATTTTGATCATATTGTAAATATAAATCTATGGCTATTTCTGGTATTCTGAATAAGTTTTTCGGTAGTAAATCACAGCGTGACATCAAAGAGGTTCTGCCTTTGCTGAACAAAATCCGCGAAGCATACGAGGTTATTAAACCACTTTCAAACGATGAGTTAAGGGCTAAGACCAACGAAATTAAGAATTATGTCCGCAATTCGGTGACTGAATTGGAAAAACGCATTCAGGACATGAAGCAACAGGTTGAATCAGGTAGCCTGGACGTTGAAAAGATAGAAGATCTTTACAGGGAAATTGACAAGACTGAGAAGGAAATCGTTGCTGACATTGAAAAAGCCCTGTTGGAAGTGTTACCTGATGCATTTTCCATTGTTAAAGAAACTGCTCGCAGGTTTGCGGAGAATGAATATATCGAAGTTATTGCCACCGATATGGACAGGGACATTGCATCGCAGCGCGACAGTGTTGAAATTCATGGAGATAAGGCCAGGTTTATGAGCACCTGGCTGGCCGGTGGCAATCCGGTGAAGTGGGATATGGTTCATTATGACGAGCAGCTAATTGGAGGTATCGTGCTCCATAGTGGAAAAATAGCCGAAATGGCTACCGGTGAAGGTAAGACTTTGGTTGCTACCCTGCCTGTTTTCCTGAATGCCCTTGCAGGCAGGGGAGTTCACATTGTTACTGTAAACGATTACCTTTCAAAACGCGACTCGGAATGGATGGGGCCCATTTATGAATTCAACGGGCTTACAGTGGACTGCATCGATAAGCACCAACCCAATTCCGACAGCAGGAGAAAAGCATACCTGGCTGATATTACCTATGGTACCAACAATGAGTTCGGTTTTGATTACCTCAGGGATAACATGGCGGGCAATACAAACGACCTGGTTCAGCGAAAACACCATTATGCGATAGTTGATGAAGTGGATTCCGTGCTTATTGATGATGCCCGGACTCCGCTTATTATTTCAGGTCCCATTCCCAAAGGTGACGACCAGTCATTTGATGAATTCAAACCGCAGGTTGAAAAACTGGTTAATGTGCAGCGAACCCTGGCCACTAATTTGCTTGCCGAAGCAAAAAAACTAATAGCAGAGGGTAAAACAGAAGAAGGAGGATTCAAATTGCTGCAATCATTCAAGGGCCTTCCGAAGAACAAACCGCTGATTAAGTTTCTCAGTGAACAGGGAAACAAAGCATTACTCCTGAAGACCGAGAACTTCTACATGCAGGAGAATAGCAAGAATATGCACGTGGTTACTGACGACCTGTTTTTCATTATCGACGAAAAACAGAATTCTGTTGAAATGACCGAGAAAGGTACTGATCTGATCACAGGAAGCGCTTCAGATCCGTCATTTTTCATCATGCCTGATATCGGATCGGAAATAGCTGAGCTTGAAAAGTCTACTGTCAGCCCGGAAGAGAAACTTGCTAAAAAAGATAAACTCCTGCAGGATTACGCCATTAAGTCCGACCGCATTCATACAGTGAACCAGTTGCTCAAGGCTTATACCATGTTTGAACGTGATGTGGAATACGTGGTAATGGATAACAAGGTAAAGATTGTGGATGAACAGACAGGTCGTATTCTCGAAGGCAGGAGGTATTCCGAGGGGCTCCACCAGGCTATTGAAGCAAAGGAAAAGGTTAAAGTTGAAGCTGCCACTCAGACTTTTGCTACCATCACACTTCAGAATTACTTCAGGATGTATCACAAGCTTGCCGGTATGACCGGAACTGCAGAAACCGAAGCTGCTGAATTGTGGAATATTTACAAGCTGGATGTTGTGGTAATACCTACGCACCGTCAGGTTATTCGCGATGACAGAGAGGACCTGATTTACCGGACGAAACGTGAGAAATACAATGCCGTTATTGAGGAAATTGTTAACCTGTATAACAACGGCCGGCCTGTTTTGGTTGGTACTACATCGGTTGAAATTTCGGAATTGCTGAGCAGAATGCTCAAGCTCAAAGGTATTAAGCACAATGTGCTCAACGCGAAACTCCACCAGCGGGAAGCAGAAATAGTTGCCGAAGCCGGAAGGACCGGAACGGTTACCATAGCCACCAACATGGCCGGTAGGGGTACCGATATCAAATTGAGCGAAGATGTACGTAAAGCCGGTGGATTGGCCATAATCGGCACCGAACGCCATGAATCACGGAGGGTCGACAGGCAGTTACGAGGTCGTGCCGGCCGGCAGGGCGACCCGGGTTCATCCCAATTCTATGTGTCGCTTGAAGATGACCTGATGCGCCTGTTTGCATCTGACCGGATTGCCGGTTGGATGGCCAAAATGGGTTGGAACGAGGGTGAACCGATTCAGGCGAAGATGATTACCCAATCCATTGAAAGAGCCCAGAAAAAGGTTGAGGAGAATAACTTTGGTATCAGAAAGCATTTGCTGGAATATGATGATGTAATGAATTCCCAGCGCGAAGTTATTTATACCAAAAGGCGCCATGCCTTGTATGGTGAGCGGACGCAACTTGATGTTGCCAACATGATGTATGATGTTTGTGAGAGCCTGATCAACCAGTTACATGGTGATGTGGATTACGATGAATTCAAATTCAGCATGCTCCGGCAATTGTCTATTGAACCCCCGGTTTCTCAACAGGAGTACAATAAGCTCTCGTCCAATGAGGTAATTGAGAAGACCTATAAATTGCTTCGTGAAACCTATGGACGCAAGCAATCCATGATATCCAAACAGGCTTTACCTGTAATCAAAGATGTGTTTGAGAAGCAGGGAAAACTTTATGAGAATATCGTGGTGCCCATCACCGATGGTGCCCGGGTGTTCCATATTCTCACCAATCTCGAGAAAGCCTATAATTCCAATGCCGAAGAATTGGCCAAATCGTTTGAGAAGACCATCCTTTTGCATACAATTGATGAAGCCTGGAAGGAGCACCTGCGTGAACTGGATGATCTGAGACAATCAGTGCGGACAGCTACCTATGAACAAAAGGATCCCCTGCTCATATACAAGTTCGAATCCTTTGAATTGTTCCGAACCATGATCGACAAGATCAACAAAGATGTATGCAGCGTGCTGTTGAGAGGACAGATTCCCATTCGTGATTCAAGCGGTGTTCAGCGTGCCCAGGCTCCCAAACGTACTGATTTCAGCAAGATGGAAGCTAATAAAAGGGAATTTCAGTCCGACAATGCTCCGGGTCAGAAGAAAGAGGAACACGTGCAACCCATACGGGTGGAGAAAAAAGTCGGGAGGAATGATCCCTGTCCCTGTGGCAGCGGTAAAAAATACAAACAATGTCACGGGGCACAAAGCGTGGCTGAGAAAATTTAAGGTACCAAAAACAAATAAAAAACCTGCAACCATCATGATTGCAGGTTTTTTATGTGAGAAAGAAATAATGGCTATTTCATCGCCTCTTCGGGAATGGCCATGTCAGGTGTGATACTTTTGAAATTTTTGGTACCCTTCCATTCGTTTTCATATTTTCCCAATTGCTCAGGAATGAATTTTGCCAGTTTTGTGTTCATGGCTTCAATTTTATCCTGCGGCATTTCTACAGGCGCTTTAGAATTTATCAATTCTTTGGCTCTTTGAAAACGCTCATCCGATGAAGCAATCGGGTTAAAACCTACCCTTGCTTTCATGGCGCCCATGATCACATCAACCAGAATGATATATGTACCTCCTTCTTTAAGATCACATGCTACAAATTCTTTGTTCTCAGATGAAGCCCATAAAAGCTGCTGACCGGGATCGAGTTCATAGCGCATGTAATTCTGCCCTTTGAAAGCACCAATATATTTATCCTGGTGAAAGAATTCAAAGGAAATTGCGAAACCCATACCGGTTACCCTGGTGAAGTAAACAACAGCTTTCCCGGGTGCAGGGGGCTGAAATCCTTGTGCAACAACATTTGCTACGCTAATAAAAGCAGCCAGCAGGATACATACAAAAAATTTAGTTTTCATTTGTAATAGATTTATTGTAGATTAAGACATCTTGAAGATATTATAGGCTTATTGCAAAATTATTTCATCTTTTTTGACTGCTGCTCCAACTTGTTATACAGCTTTTCACTTATGGGGGCAAGCGGAAGTCTCAGGTTATTGGGTGATATCTTCATGATATCAAGCAGGGCCTTAATGCCCGCAGGGTTTCCTTCTTCAAAAAGTGCGTTGGTAATTTCAAGCAATTTATAGTGCAAGGCTTTTGCTTTGGTCATTTCGTTTTTCAGAGCAAAACCCACCATCTCAGACAGTTCTTTGGGATAGGCATTTCCGGCCACGGATATTACACCGGCTCCGCCTACTGCAATGATGGGCAATGCAAGCGCATCATCTCCGCTGATAACCATAAAGTTTTTCGGTTTGCTATTGATGATCTGCATGATTTGGCCCATATTCCCCGAAGCCTCTTTGGTTGCAATGATGTTAGAGAATTCACCTGCAAGTTTTACAGTAGTTTCTGCAGAAATGTTCGACCCGGTGCGTCCCGGAACATTGTAAATAATTACCGGAACCGGACTGGCGGTGGCAATAGCTTTAAAATGCAGGTAGAGTCCCTGTTGTGAAGGTTTATTATAATAGGGTGCAACTGACAGTATCGCGTCAATACAATTGAAATCCTGGTGACTGATGTTATCCAGAATTTCCTGGGTATTGTTACCTCCAATTCCCACGACAACAGGAATTCTTCCGGCAACAGTATCTGTAACAAAATTGATGACGGCTTTTTTCTCATCCTTGGTAAGAGTCACAGATTCACCGGTTGTACCCAGTGCAACTACATAATTAACACCACCTTTGATGATGTGCTCCAATAATTTGCCCAGCGATTTAAAATCAATACTGTCATCATTTCTGAATGGAGTTACAATGGCGACACCAGTGCCTGCAAATTTCTTTTGGTTCATAGGGGGGCTAATTTTTTATAATTGAAAGGTAATGTAAAAGTTGGTTGATGAGGAAACTCAATTGAAGCTCCGTTTCAGTCTTTTTTTCAATATCCGCTTCAATTTCTGCATTGGCCTTCTTCTTTCCTGATTCTTTCTTTATTTCTTTCTGGAGATTTTTCATAGTGTCTTTCTCCTTTTCAATGTCAATCATGAAATCAAGAATCTGGTCATCGGGTGAAAACTTACCTGCCTTAAAGGCAGCAAGTGATAAAGCAGTTATGTACTGAATGGGATAGTGATCTTCAAGGCTCAGGTTGATCAGCAGATCAAATGGCTCTTTGATAAACTGATCTGCTGTTGAGGAAACCGGTTTTGAATACCAATTCAGTTCATTCTTGGAAAAAAAATCAAATCCTTTTCTATAGAGGTAATTGTCAATTAACTTCTTGCTGTCAACATAACCCAGTACGGTAACTTTTCTTTTTTCGTGTGACAGGTCTTTCACCAGATCCCTGATGATCTCAAAGCTGACAGATTCTGTTGCATTGTAAATAATGCCGATGTGCCCGGCTTTATTGATGTTGCACACAACAGGCTTTCGGATATGCGTAGACAGGTGTTTGTTCAGCACCCTGCGACCAATATATGCTTTGATATTGTTCATCAACTTCATGATGCAATTTTAAGAAAAATATATGGATAATAATCAAAACACCTTTATTTGATTAAAGAGTTAATGAACACTGATAGACTAATTTCTGCTGATGGTCTACAAAATCGGGGCATACTTCTATATTTGTTTGCCTCAAATTTTGTAACTTCTATCTTTATCCCAAAATTTTTACAGGTTATGAATAAAATGAATGTTTTGGTATTTATTGTTTTGTTGTCCGTCTTTTCAGGCATTTCTGCGCAACAGGATAAAGTCTGGACGCTGGAAGCATGTATTAATCATGCTTTGGAACAAAACATACAGGTAAGAAAGAGCGGTCTGAATAATCAGTCATTGAGTTTTTATCTCGACCAGTCAAAAGCATCACGTCTCCCAAACTTGAGCGCTTCAGCCAGCCAGAATTTCAGTTGGGCAAAGGGTATGGAAGAAAATTCTTTAAAAGGTTCTACTAGTACAAGCTATTCACTAAATAGCGGTGTTACCTTATTTAATGGTGGCAGGCTGAAAACACAGGTCAAACAAGCAGAGCTGGATTTGCAAAATGGCCAATTAAGTTTGGAAACCACCAAGGAGTCAATTAGTCTTAACATACTCAATGCGTTCTTGCAGGTACTTTATGCTGAGGAGCAGGTAAAGAACGCCGAGAAGCAGATTGAATCCACAACTGGTCAACTGACACTGGCAGAGGAACGACTGTCACTGGGCGCTATTTCTCAGGCTGATTACACCCAGGTGAAATCACAGCTGGCCAGTGAGAAACTTACCCTTGCCAATGCCACCAGTCAACTTGCCCTTTCAAAGGTGAATCTGATGCAGCTGATGGAATTACCGGTTACTGAAAGTTTTGAGATTGTGCGTCCCAACCTGGAAGTAACTATTAATCAGAATCGGGCACCTGATGTACAATCGGTTTATGACACTGCTTTAGCTATCAAACCTCAAATAAAAAGTGCAGCCATCAATAAGGAATCGGCGCAATTGGACGAGAAAGCTGCAAGGGCAGGACTTCTGCCTAGTTTATCAGCCAGTGCAGGTGTGAGTACTGGAGCCAACTATTCATTCGCCCAGGAAGACCTTTTTGAAGGATATTTTGATCAGCTTGATCAGTCTTTGAGACCCAATGCCGGCTTATCCCTGTCTATACCAATTTATCAACGGAAACAGGCTAAAACCAGCGTGGAAGTTGCAAAAATTGGATATCAGAATGCCGAATTAAGTGAATTGGATACAAAAAATCAGCTGAGGAAAAATATAGAACAGGCTTGCCAGGATGTTATTTCTGCACAAATAGAATATGCAGCAAATCTTGAGAATTACCAGGCCACCAAGGAATCTTCAGATATTTCAGATGAGAAGTATTTTCAGGGAATGCTCAGCTCCATTGATTATATGGTATCTAAGACTAGTCTGATTACAGCTGAAAGCAGGTTACTTCAATCAAAGTTTAATCTGATCTTTAGTTATAAAATTCTTGACTTTTATTCAGGAATTCCATTGACCTTATAAAATTGTAATTGGGAAAATCAAATAGTATAAATTAATTGCCATGAAAAAGAAAGTGTTGATTATTAGTGCGGTAGTTGTTGTTGTTATTGTCGCATTACTGGTTATGAAACCATTTGGAAAAAAAGATGCCGCCTATACCTTTGAAACAATAAAAGTTGAAAAAGGAAAGATTTCCAATGTGGTTACCGCTACCGGTACTATTGAAGCGGTGACTTCAGTTGAGGTTGGTACCCAGGTTTCGGGTATTATCGATAAAATCTATGTGGATTTCAATCAGAATGTAAAGAAAGGACAGGTATTGGC
>CAYVBH010000042.1:0-18243 GCA_964449015.1 uncultured Bacteroidales bacterium | reverse complement strand
AAGAAGACTGACGTTGTGAACGCACTCCGTCTCGTACCTCGACTTCGTTTGAACGTCACAACGTCTCGGTTTGGTGTTTATTATTTTGCTCCGCACTCTTTGTAGTAATGTAGTTGGTTTTTTATTGTTTAAGCTCTTGGAAATGCTGTGCCTGAGAGACCATCACGACCGCTGATAAGGACACAACGACTTTGAAGTAACGCAATCCGCCTTTGAGAAAAGGAGTTAAAAAAATCAATTCACTGTAGGCCTGTCTGCTTTGAGTATGCTGATAAGAAAATATGTCTGAGGCCGGTCCCCAGCCTACCGGCAGGCAGGCTACGGCCGAGTTTATTTTCTTGTGTAGCGCATGAATTGATTTTTAGCCTTTTATCAGCAGCGGCGGCTCTTTTGGTCTTTTACGCTGCAGCCAAAAGTGACAAAAGGGTTCGGGGCAAAGCCCCGGATGAATGCTGACGATGTACAGCAAATCCTCCACACCCCTCCAGAGGGGGACATCGCTATGTTCAAAGGTTGGTGGATACTTTGGATAGCAGTATGGCAGGCAACGAAGTCATAAGGCTACGCCGGGCAGAGGTAGTCGCAGACTACATTTTATCTAAAGCGTAATTGCAAATTACGCTTAGCGGGGGGGTGAAACCCCCGGAGGGTAGGTTAAATTCCCTACTTGTTTATTGTTCTTTAATATCGAAGCCCTTGCTCAACCCTCCGGGTTTTTGTTCATACAAGTATATTTCTGTAATCCCGCTTTTAATATCGTATGAATCATCTTCATCTTTTGCCAAAGCCGATAATTTCAGGTAGTATCTCGGCGTAAAATACTCCACCGATTGCGAACCAATGCTCGACTGAACATTGCGCCAACCTGTCATATCCCATTTAGCGAGACCTTCAATAAACCCGCTATAATTAACAACCGGATACCTAAGGTTTCCATATTCTTTTATATATGTATGGGCATTTACAAGCTTTTGAATTTCGTTAAAAGCGGAACCGAAATCAAGCGTATCAATTTTAATTACTTCTTTAACCAGACTTTTGTTGGCATTGAGGAATTCTATCATTTCCTGGTTATTCAATTCAACAGCACAAAAATATGCATCGTGGCCAAATTGGTCCTTTATGTTAATATCAATACCTTTGTCTATGAGATATTTCACCAATTCCATGTTCTCATTTGAAACAGCCTCTGTTAAAAAACTTGCTCCATAAACACTTTTGCGGTTGATATCAGCTCCTCTTTCCACGAGATCATAAAAAATATCGTACAATCCAATATTGAAAGCGCCCCAGGCCAAGGAAGGTCCTTCAATTGTTGTATCGTTTACATCGATACCTTTATCAAGCAACAGTCCAATAATTTCTTTCCATTCAAGGGGATTCTTATCTATACCGGGTTCTTTATACCGTAAGGATTTCACGTCTTTATCGTCGAAAAACAGGCTGATTAAAAGATTTTGTCCCATTTTGTTCCGGAAAGTAATATCGGCGCCCTTTTGAATAAGGTAATTGGTATTCCTTAAATTATGGTTGGTTATAGCATAATATAAGGGAGTGTTTCCATTGACATCGGGTTGGTTGACACAGGGAAAATTTTCAATTAACCAGGAAAGAATATTCGTTGCCCTTTCTGACGAAACTGCGATATGAACCGGAAATTTTCCTTCCTCATCGGCTACCTGCAAATCGGCCCCGGCCTTGACCAATTCCTGCAGGGCAGTCAGATTTGCAGCGAATGTAGCCGCATGTACCGGCGCATAACCTTTAATAGTCCTGACATTAACATCTTTAAAAGCCGCAATTACATCTCTGATAAAATGTATATCATTTAAATTAACAACCCTATGGAGGGCAGATAGTCCATCGGGCCTGGTTACTTTAATCGCCCGGGGATCCCTCATAATTATTTTTGCACTTCCAATACAATTGCTACCGGGGCGCAAACATACATCTAATGGCGATTCACCAACATTAGTGAGCAAGGTAACATCGGCCCCTGCAGCCATTAATTGATCGACAACCCTGAAAAGATTATTCCTGGCAGCCAAATGGAGCGGAGTTTCACCAATGCTGTCCTGAAGATTAATGTTTATCCCTTTATTAATCAGGAAATTCACAACCTGATATTCCTTCATACCGAAAAGAGACATTTTTAATATCGCATAGTGGAGCGCATTTTGACCTGCATTGTTGGTGCAATTTATGTTTACGCCCCTGCGAATGATGTCTTCAACGTCTTTGTGAGCAAATTCCCTTCCGCTGTTTACAGCTGTAAATAATTGTGTTTCGAGTTCGTTCATTTTTTAACCATTTATTTCAGTAAAACTAATTCTACTTTGATGCATTAATATTTTAAACAAAAATTATTAAATAACCTTGAATTCATTGGCGTAAAGCTATTCGTGGGCTGACTGCAAGCTATCAGGTTTTAACATGATATTTTATGATTGTCCACATTTACTTCAGAAAACATAGCCATAAATACACGATTAAAGCCTGGCTTTGCCAAGCAATCGGCTTGGTTGAGCTTCGATTCATGAATTAGTGGCTTTAATCATTACTCTATAGCACTAATCTCTATCTGCTTACCAATATATTTTCGGAAAGTGCTATTGTTTAATTTAATTCCAGTAAGTCATCACTTCTTCGGTTTGAAAAGTATCTTCACCGCATCGTGTAATGGTAGTTTCATAGTCTCCACTACTTGAAGAATGCCCGACAACTACACGAAACTCGCTTGATTTAGCCATAATCAGGTAAGCACTTTCAATTAACTTCCCATAACTACGGATTAAATCAGATAAGGTGCATCCTTCCTTTTTGTCTTCGGCAGGCTTTTTCAGGTTAATAAGAGCAGCAATAATGTTTTTACCACTTTTACATTTATCCAAAGCAAATTGATCCGGGAAAGCGTTTATATAACGTTCAAGAGCATGCTTTTTAAACTCTATAAAATCGTTGCTTAATAAAGCATGATATAAATCGCTGTCCGGAATGTTTTTCAATTCTTCTTGAAGCTTTTCCTGCGAAAGCATTTCGTTGTATAGCGCCCTGGTTTTATCGTTGGGTACAGCGCCCTTGTTAATGAGAAAATCGACCATTTCCTTATTATGCAACCGGAATGCTTCTGAAAGCGGGGCAGAACCGTTTTCGTTAATTTCGGCGCCATGTGCCAGCATTAAATCTGTTAAACCGGTATTTCCAAGTTTTATAGCTTCAGTAAACATGAATTTCTTTTTTCCACCGGTTTCATAAATCAAATGTCCGCCCATTTCGACTAAAACCTTCGCCAATTGGATATTTTTTGTGTCGATGGCCAAATTAAGCATTGATCTTGGCTCAAAACTGCCCGACATAGTAACAAAGTTGATGTCAGCTCCGTGTTTTACCAATACTTTAATGGTTTCAATATCTCCCCTGGCATGGGTTAAAAGACTTGTTGCACTTATATTGTCTCGCGTCAGCAGCAAATCAACTATAGCAGCCTTATTGTTGTTGGTGGCAATATGAATTGGTGCATTTCCCCCCTCGATATCATTATTTACAATAGTGCCATTCTCGAGAAGCAACCGGGCCATTTCTATATCTCCCTTTTCAACAGCATAATACAAGGGCGACTTCTTTGCTTTGTCTGTAGTATTAACATTTGCCCCCAATTCTATTAGTGAACGGGCAACCTCAAAGCTTCCATTTTCAACTGCTTCGAACAGAACTGTTTTGTTGCTGTAATCTTCCTCGTTAATATTATACCCGGTTTCAATGAGCCATTTTACCGATTTTGGTTTGTTGTATTTAGCAGCCCAATTTAGTAAAGCCCTGGTTTTAGATTTTATATCCACCCCGTTTTCTGTAAGTAAAGTAGCAAAGCCGGTATTTTCATTGTCCAAAGCTATTTCTATTGGCTCACTGGTGACGTCTTTATGCTCGTTTACATCGGCACCTTTACCGATAAGCATTTTGCCTATTTCAATATTTCCACCCTGAGCTGATAGTTGAAGCGGGTTCTCTTCTTTTTGATTATATACATTTATCCTTGCACCTGCAGCAATTAAAAGGGTTGCTATTTCGGCATTCCCGTTTTTTGCCGCTATTTGCAAAAAAGAATTGCCATCGGGATTATCAAAGGAATTGTAGAATATTTCATTTACCTCGGCCCCTTTCGAGAACAACGAATTTTTTAATGCTTTTTCAACCCCCTTTACATTGTTTGAACAACAGGACTTAAAAAGCAATTCATCTTTTTTACCCATAATTTAGAAAAATAGAAAATTCAGAAAGTTTTATTTTTTAATCAAGCATTTCCCACCAATTATCTCCGGCATCTTCCCTCCTCTTCTCGTATCGTTCTTTTGCCTCTCTAAGCAAACGATCTTCAATACTTTCGGTATTTGCAGGTGTTTTGTCAGAAGGTGGCTTCAAGGACTCCAACTTTTTTCTAAGCATTTTTACAGAATCGCCAAGAGAAAGCAAGAGTTTATAGTCATCTAACACCGAAAGGGAAGCCTTTTGTTTTTCTATTTCAGCAATTCGCTGTTTTATTTCTTCTTCGGTGCGTAAATTCTCATCCGGAATTTTATGAACCTGATCACTCATAATAGCTAAAATTAACTGTTAATAATAACTAAATGATACTTTCCGTCTTCAACAGAAGGCAACAATATTCGGGTAATCTTTATGGAACCACCGGGCCATGATATTTTGCCCTGGGCCTGACAATTTTTAACATCGGTATCATGATACATTATCGAGCCGGAATCATCTATACGGGTATTGGCCGATGGCTCTGCTTTTTGTTCTGCCGACATAATGGCGGCAGCCTCATGAATATCTATCTTTTTATGAAAATAGACTTTGCACATTTGAAACTGGGCTGGTATTTCGTCAGACTCGAGGTAGTCGGTTTTGGCAAAATGAGTGGCAATATGCTTTTCAATAGCAGTATCGCCATACCCACTAAATTCCGCATAAATTGAATTGCCCATTTCGCTGGCTACTTTTACCGAAGTGGAATATTTCTGTTTTTCCTGAGCTTTTGGCTGGCTTTCACTAACAGTTGCTTTTTGCTGTTGTGTCTGTTTTTCTTCTACTAAAGATTCTTTTTTGCCAAATAATGATTTAAAAATGTTTTTCATATTCGTACGGGATAAATTAGTAATGTCAGTTGTTTTACTATATACGCAGGTGATTGGTTTGTGGTTCAAAATTAATCCAACCAGATATCTTCCATATCTCCATTGGGGTCTCCAATGCGGTTCCACATTTTACTGATAACCCATATTTTTTGAGGATTACTATTTTTAGCCCGGGAGTATTCACTTAACATTTTTCTTTTCCCTCCGAATTTAAAAAGTTGCTCTCCAATGGAACGAACTTCGTTATAATTCGTGTATTTTTCATAATCCCCGTCGGGATTGGATTTTGTCCATATATAATAATCATCGGCAAATCCGGACAATTTAACATGTAATTCCTCACCCTGATCGTTAGCTCTATTGGTAGTTTCTACTTTTGGCGTTGTTGCATGTGACGATTGGGGTTTTTCAGGTTCTGCCTTTACTTCTTTTTTGTCTTTAGAGTAAAAAATACTTTTTAATAAATTTTTCATGTTTTTTATGTATTATAAAGGTGATTAATTATTTAGCAATAAAAACTTCGAAATTTTGGCTGCACCGATAATAATTGCTTTTTTTTCTCTCTCTGTTATTGATGTTAATTAGAGCTTGTCAATATAGTTGGTAAAATGCTTAACCAGACATGTGTCTGTTCAGGGAGCTCCATTTGCAAGGCTTGCGCAGTACGAAAATGCGAAATTTACTATTCGTAAATGAGCAATTTTCGGAGAAGCGTAAAGCAGCAAATGGGACTTTGTTAACAGACACTAATTAGTAGTCTTTAACGATCGGCAGTATGAAAAGTTACCGATTCATGGGCGCTTTCGTGCTTGCCCGTCCGTAACGAAGCAGAGGCGGGTCGTATTACCCACTGGTTGGCTGTAAGAACATACATTAGAAACCGCACCGCCTGGCAACCGACCAAACCGACCGCAGGGAGCTCATGACCGAAGGGAATAACGGAACTCAGCCCTGCCTGCCGAAACGGCAGTGCAGGCAGGGAAGCTAAACTTCGCCGGCAGAGGTAGTCGCAGACTACATTTTATCTTAAGCGTAATTGCAGATTACGCTTAGCGGGGATAACCTTCCTTGCCTGAAATAACTTAACCAAGTTCTTAAACCCATCAATGTATATCCGCCAATGATTTGATTTCTTACTATTTCTCCAATCACGATTTCAAGTTTTAAGTCTTATTTAATTTGACCAAATCATAAACCACTTTTAATTTTACTTTAAGGATTAGTTTCTGTTTTACCAGCCACTGCCGGTAATTGATCTAAACCGCTGCTTATCTTAAAAAAATATGATTCTGAGAATTTAATAAATTGTTTTCCACAACCACCCGATGAAACAACCAATTGTGTGTGCATTATGCCTATAATCACAAGTAATATTCCATTTGTTATTTTCTTGAATATTTTCATATAATTTAAGTTTCATAAGTTATTGGCATGTTTTCTAAAAACAAATATCCATTATCAATACAAGAACCACAAAATCATTCAACAAACAAACTAGTTTCAGTTTCCAACGATCTTTTATTGGCAATGAATGGAGCCCTATCCAAAGAGCTAAAAAGTGAAATTCACAAAAGAGTTTGTCAAGTCATGGTTGAAACCGAAGGTCGGGGTAACAAAGAATTTGCAAAGTATGTAACTGTAATCATTGAAGAACAGATTCCTGAAAACTTCAGTGTTGGCGGTCAAATGGCAAATCAGGAATTTGTCAGCAAAATTACATCGGCGTAATCAATCTTTAAAATCAGACTGGGTTAAAATCTCAGTCTGGTTTTCACTATTACATCAAATGTTCACCGGTATGCGCAGCCTGCCTGCCTGCAGTCAGGCAAAGCTCAGCACGGCTATACTTCGCCGCGCGGTGTCAGGATTTCATTTACCCTGTCTGAAATTTTAATAAAATGATTGCATCGTGTGCCACCCAATAAAAGGGTCTCACCCATGGTAACTTCTACTTCTCTTCCCAGCAGCTTTTCAAATATGGCTTTCTGATGTCCGGCACAGCATAGATGACACCAATTTGGATTTTTTGATGTTTTGGCCATAGAACATACACATTCTTCCCGTTTGGTGCCAATGATGGTAATGAGATTTTTATCTTCTTCAAACCAGGCTTTTTCCTGCCATTTATCAAATGTTGGCAGTTCCTTCAGGTATTTTTCCAAATCTCCTTGATAGGCTTCAGCTTTCTTCACCGAACCATAATGATTCGCACATTGTCCACCGAATTTCTGATAAACTTCTTTTAATTTTTCCGGCGTCAATGCTTCACTTAATATTTCATACATGACAGCATGTTTTTCCACAAAGAAATTCATCATGTATTTAAGCCGTTTCACTTCATCAGTGTCATCTGAAGCAATGACCTCGCTTGTGGTGAATAAAGCCAATGACGCTGCACACAGACCACTTCCTTTCAGAAATTTTCTGCGTTTCAACAGGGTTTCCGGATTCATGGGTTGTTTTTTTTAACAGGTTCGCAATAGGTCAAATCGTGAAAACTATTGAAACAAGGTACAACTTTTCTGCCACACCACACATTCGAATTTCATCAATTCCTGGCGGGAAATATTTGGGTTGATTGGATGAAAAAGACTAACTTTCCAATAATTAAAGTGCGTTAAGATAATCATCCCTAAAAGAACAAGAGAAAAATGGATTCAAATCAAAAAGGAAACACAACCCGAAGGAAGTTTATTAAAGGGTTAGCCGGTGCAGCTGCTTTTAGTTGTACCTGTTTTTCATTGGATTCTTTGGCACTCTCAACATCGGATAAAATCAAAGACAGCACGGTCAATGAGCACCTGGCTGCTGCATGCGGAACCTATTGCGGGGCCTGTCCCGCTTACCTCGCCAAACACAGCAATGAGGAGGAAGTGAAAATGAGATTGCAAAAGAGATCATCATCGCAACCACAGGAGGCACAGAAGGGGATTCCCGATCCGCGTTGGATGGATGGCCTGCTTTGCGATGGCTGTTGCAGTGGAGGTATGCTGGCTGCCCATTGCCAGAATTGCGCTATCAGAAAATGTGCGGCAAGTAAACAGCCTGATTCGCGTTGTGCCAGCTGTGATGAGTTACCCTGCCAGCGCATTACCGGTTTAATCAATATGGGCGGGTATCTGCACCGCAAAGAATACCTGCCCAACCTTCAAAAAATGCGTGAGATGGGTGTTCAGGAATGGGTTATATACGAAGCGGCGCGCTGGCGTTGTCCGCAATGTGGATTGCCCATGAGCTGGTATGACGCCGAATGTGTCAGATGCGGGGAACCAAGATCGAAGCAGTTGTTCCCATTGACTGAGGGTTGAGATTGAGCTGCTACACACTCGCCGGTATGCTTAGATGGCTAAAATCCAGATCTTCAATACAACTTTTATCAAATATTCGATATTTGGCTGTTTATCACTGGCATGCGTCCGGGAGCTTCGCCCCGATTGCGCTACTTCGAAAGTGTTGCAGCAATTATAAATCTCAACAATAGACAATAAGGCAAGTGCTAATACTATTCAAAGAAATGAACCTGTCTACAGGCAAGCAAAGAACAGAGCTCACAAATTAGCACTGCCAGCCCATAAGCACCGTGGGTGGGTCCGACAAAACGCAGAGAGCATGCCGGGACTAGCAAGGGGTTCGTTTTGTCTTGACTTTTCTTGCTTCTTTCTTTGTGTCAAGCCTGCAGCATGAAGTGGGGCTTCGGGGCAAAGCTCCGGCTGAATGCAGACGATGTACAGTCATTTTTGCTACGATGTGGCAGGCGACAAGGTCAGGAGACCTCGCGGAGCGGGGGGGCTTTAAGACATGCATAGCCGTTCTTACAATGTGAGCTGAACGGCTCATATGCTTGTTGTATTTGGGTTATGTAATGTGTTGGGCGCAATAGCGTGTTATATTTTTCCCAATCTCAAATGCCTTCATCAGGTGTTTTTCTTTGACTTTATCTATATTCAGGGTTCCGCCCAGAATCAACATATGTTTGTTTTCAAACCTTGCTCCAAGCCGGTCATCAATCATTACTTTGCGCATGCTTTCCGCAATTCCAATCTCATCCAGGAATTCGTTAGGATGACCGGCAGTACACAAAACCATTCCTAATTTTTGTTTTTTCATGGATATCTGTTTATTGCCTTCAACATCATAACCATAGGCATATCCCACAGAGTAAACCCTGTCAAACCAGCCTTTTAATTTGGCAGGGCAGTCACTCCACCAAACCGGATAAACAAAAATGATGCAATCTGATTGCTGAATTTTTTCTTGTTCTGTGATTACGTCGTTTGGTACTGCCTTTTCTACCTTTGCCAATCCTTCTCTTTCGTACTCTTCCTCGCTCATGTCTGATTGAAAATCCATTCCATACAAATCCGATACAAGTATTTTGTGGTTTGCAGTTTTTAGGCCGTTCAATAGTTGATTGAAAACCTGATGAGTAAAAGACTTCATACTTGGATGGCAGTATACGATTAAAACGTTCATTAATGGGTTATTTCTTCTACGCGAAAATCTCCTGCCAATATAATCAAAATGTCAAAAAGCCAACTTGTTTTGGTTCTTATGTCAAAGCTTTTATGCCGGGCGTGAGACTTCGCTGAACAGGGATGAGTGGCAGTAAGTCTCACTTCGACAGGCTCAGTGTGACTGATCTTGTCATACAGAGCTTGTTGAAGTATGACGAGTAGCACCTATATTAGGGTTGCGGTTATTCTGTAATCTTAAAAGCAATAGCAGGCATTCTTCTCACAATTCCATCAGGGCCTTTGCAATTGATATCCTGAAAAAACACCGAACTGCCATTACTGGTTTTTGCAATGATCTCCTTCTGGTTCTCTGTAATTTTATTCGAATTTGATTTTAGTTCATATGCAATCCCATTCAAGTTTGTAACTACGCTGAATGACACAACATCAAAACTAAAGTCAAAATCGAAGTCCATCACTACAACAACATCATTGGCATTTAAGAGCTCCTGTTTTGTGATATCCCCTCCCTTCTTACCGGCAACTGCTATCGCCGGGTCAGGTACTAGTTTTACCCTAAATGTGGTTTTCTGAATCTCCTTACCATTCCTGCTAACAGTAACGGTAACTGTGCCTAGTTTTCTGGGCTGGATTATGTATTCCCCATTTTCCCCTGTAATTTTCCCGTTATCTACAGTGGCAGTTAAATCACGGGCATCATACCCTGAAGCTGCAATCTTTACGGGATTGTCAATCCCAAGATAAATTACATTCATCTTCACGGGTTCAACTGCAGTAACTACTTTCGTCTGGTTCTTTCCATTAACACAGGCAACGCCTAGAAAAAGTACAGTTGCCAATGGAATCAAAGCTAAAAGCCTTAACTTTGAATGTTGATTAAATTTGATTTTAGTCATCATGATCATTCGTTTTTTAATTAATGAATGGTTAAAACCGGAAGAAAGGCAAATGAGTCTTTCTTCTGCTACTTGATTAACAAGGAGTGCCTGGTACCTGAGCTTGTCGGTCCCGGTACTGAGTACTCCTTCATCTGCAAGATATTCGTGCACCAGTTCCAGGGAATTACTTATCATCCAGACAAAAGGATTGAACCACATTACGGCCGATAATAATTCAATCAGAAATAAGTCAATTGAATGATATTGAGATGCGTGAATTCTTTCGTGTGCCAGTATTTCTTTGCTTTCATCCGCCTTCAGATAATTGCGGGGAACAAAAGTCCAGGTAAAAAACGTGAACGGACTTCCGATTTTATCCGTCATTAATATTGTTATTCTATTTTCCCTGATTTTTTCACAATTGTAAAACAAGTATAGGATTTTAATAAGATGGGTCAATAAGCGCAATCCCAAAAATGATAACCCAATAAAATAGATTACCGTCAGAAGAGATTTCATATTCCAATTGTGCCCATTACCGGGATTTACTTTTGGTTGAGAAATCATTGGCTCATGGACCTGTGCGATGGTATTATTTGCTTCAGGATATATTTCTTCAGTGTTATTTATGTTTGGTGACAGATCCAGGTTGATACGAAAGGTAGAAAAAGGCATGAGCACTGATAACACTATGGAGATCAGCAGAAAGTATCTCAGATGATGCAATTGGGTTTGATTTCTTTGAAAAACCAGATAACCTAAATAAGAAATGCTTAAACAAAGCGACGAAACAAGAATATACCTGATGAATGGTTCCATGTTATTTGGTTTTATTGCTGATTTCCTGCTCAATCATCTTTTTTAGTTCTTCTAACTCATAAATTGATAAATCCTTATTTTTTACGAAAAAGGATACCATCTGATTTAATGAGCCGTTAAAGAAACCTTTTGCAGTATCTTTTAGAAGATGTTTTGCATAATTGTTTTCTGATATCAAAGGATAATAAACATTGGTCTTACCAAATGTTTTGTGAGAGACATACTCTTTCTTTTCAAGAACTTTGATCACCGTAGCCACTGTATTATACGCGGGTTTTGGTTCTGCAAGAACATCAAGGATGTCACTTACGGCACCCTCTTTAATTCGCCAGAGTGCCTTTAGAATCTCTTCCTGGGCTTTGGTTATTTCTTTCATGAATCGTATTTTGAAACAAATATACTATAAATATTTATTGAAAACTATAAATATAGTATTTATTTCATCAAAAAAATAATTAATAACTGAAATGCTTGTTTGGAGCAGTGGCAAGGCGACGAAGTCAGAAGACCATAGCCGAGCGGAGTATCCGCAAGCGGTGCAAAACCAAATCAATAATACAGCTTACATCAAATATTCTGAATTTGGCTTTACATCGTTGGCATTCGGCCGGGGCTTTGTCCCGAACCCCTTTCTGTCACTTTTCCCAATAGCTGGAAAAGTAACCAAAAGAGCCGCCGCTGCTGATAAAAGGCTAAAAATCAATTCATGCGCCACACAAGAAAATAAACTCGGCCGCAGGAATCGGCCTCAAACATATTTTCTTATCTGAATTCAATAAGCAGGCAAGCCTGCAATGAATTGATTTTTTTAACGCCTTTTCTCAGAGGCGGATTGCGCTACTTCATGGACGTCGCAACAATGCTTAATCTCAACGATAGACAAATAAGCAGGTGCAATTCTCTATCAAAAAACAAGGAACAATGAATAGAGTTCAAAAAGTAGCACAGCTAACCCATAAGCACCGTGCGTGGGCCCGACAAAACGCAGAGGGCGTGCCGGGACTAGCAGGGGATTCGTTTTGTCTTGACTTTTCTTGCTTCGTTCTTTGTGTCAAGACAAAGAATGAAGTGGGGCTTCGGGGCGAAGCCCCGGATGCATGATGACGATGTACGGCCATTTTTGCTACGATGTGGCAGGCAACGAAGTCAGGAGGCTTCGCCGGGCGAGGGATGATGTAAGTCGCACTTCGACAGGCTCTGTGTGACTGGTGTTGTCATACAGAGCCTGTCGAAGTATGACGAGTAGCGTCTGTTGCAGGGTGCTGTGACTTCAACAAAAACAACACCGAACATCGAACACCGAATAATGAATACCAAAGACTTTGCAGACTTACGCTCTCTCCACACGCTTCCCCTTTTTCCAAACCCCACACGGCATCATCCCTCCCTGGTTATAAAGGATCTCGCGGAAATCGGCGCAGGGAAAGGCAATGAAATCGGCCAGCATGCCGGGCTTCAGGATGCCCCGGTCGGACAGCTGAAGCGCGGGGGCGGCGCGATAGGTGATGGCCGCCAACGTTTCAGCCATAGTGAGCTTTTCATAAACCCCCAATATGGCCGCTTGCATCAGCAGGTTGCCCATCGGCGCGGATCCCGGATTCCAGTCCGACGCAATCACCAACGATCCGCCGGCATCCAGTATTTTCCGGGCCGGTGCAAAGTCCGTGCCCAGTCCCAATGAAGCTCCCGGCAAAGCTACCGGAATAACACTGCTTTGGGCCAGGAGTTTCAGATCTTTATCGGTGGTCGCCTCAAGGTGCTCGGCGCTGCCTGCGCCCATTTCCACTGCTAACCGCAACCCGCCCGGCGAAAACTGGTCGGCATGCACCGTTACTTGAAAACCAAGGGCTTTGGCTGCTTCCAGGTAAAACCGGGCTTCTTCAATATGGAATGCCCCCTGGTCGACATAGATGTCCACCCGGTTGGCCAATCCTTCAGCTTTTACCACCGGAAGTAGTTTTTCAATGATAATCCCGAGGTATTCCGTGCCTGTGCCGATGAAATCACTTGGTTTGATATGTGCGGCCAAACATGTGGGTGCCAGGTCGGCCTTTGTTTTACCCGATGCCTGCCGGATGGCCCTGAGCATCGTGAGTTCTGATTCCACATCAAGTCCGTAACCGCTTTTCACTTCCACGGTGGTGGTGCCGTGTTGCAGCAATCTATCGGCTCTTTCAGCAGTTAGCCGTGCCAGTTCATCCTGTCCTGCCTTGCGTGTATGTGTCACGGTGCTCCAGATACCGCCTCCCTGGGTGGCTATTTCAAGGTAGCTCTTGCCGGCCAGGCGCATGGCATAATCTGCCGCCCGTGAACCGGCCCAGCAAATGTGGGTGTGCACATCCACTAGCCCGGGAATTGCGCAGCAGGGAAAGTCAATGGGTTCAGTAGTTGAAGCCAGGCTTTTGAGCTCGCGAAAACTACCTACAGATTCGATCACTGAACCGTTAACCAATATGCCCGCATCGGCAATGATTTCCAGCTGGTTGTCAGAAAGTGGTCCTTTGCCGGGCAGCTGATCCATGGTGAGCAACTGTTTGAACGGACCGATTAATTTGAATTTACCCATGGTATTATAATCTATACTTTTCTCTGTTTTTCAAAGCTTCGTCGTATCCGGCATCGGCATGGCGGTAGATGCCCATGGCCGGATCGTTGTGCAACACGCGTTGCAGGCACGCTGCTGCCCGGTCTGTTCCGTCGGCCACCATCACCATGCCGGCATGCTGCGAATATCCGATCCCCACACCGCCGCCATGATGAAACGACACCCAGGTGGCGCCGCCGCTGGTGTTGGCCATCAGGTTGAGCAAAGGCCAGTCGCTTATGGCATCGCTTCCGTCTTTCATGCCCTCGGTTTCACGGTAGGGCGAGGCCACCGAACCGCAGTCGAGGTGGTCACGACCAATGACAATGGGCGCCTTTACCCGGCCTGTTTTTACCAGGTTGTTGAACAGGAGCCCTGCTTTTTCGCGTTCACCCATACCCAGCCAGCAGATGCGGGAGGGTAAGCCCTGGTAGGCTATTTTCTTCCCGGCTTCATGGAGCCAGTTTGCCAGGTGCGTGTTTTCGGGAAAGGCTTCCATCAATGCTTCATCGGTAGTGCGGATATCATTGGGGTCACCCGACAGGGCAACCCAGCGGAAAGGTCCCTTGCCCTCGCAGAACAAAGGGCGGATGAATTCGGGAACAAATCCCTGGTAGCTGAATGCATCGGCGCGGCCTCCCTGGCGGGCAAATTCGCGCAGGTTGTTGCCATAATCAAATACCACGCTGCCGCGTTTTTTCATTTCGAGCATGTAACCAACATGTCGCGCCATGCTTTGTAATGAGCGGATGCGGTAGTTTTCCGGATTGCTTTTGCGAAGCCGGAGTGCTTCTTCAAGCTGAATGCCGGCCGGTACATAACCGTTCAGCGGATCGTGAGCCGAGGTCTGGTCGGTGAGCGCATCGGGAATGATGCCATCGCGCAGCAAATATTCAAGTACATCACCGATATTGCCCACCAGTCCTACTGAAATGGCTTTGTGTTGATCCCTGGCCTCAAGAATGAGTTGTCTGGCTTCGTCATATGATGCAATCATCCGGTCGATATAACGGGTATTCAGTCTTTTTTGGATCCGTTGATGATCCACATCCACACCCAGAAAGGTATATCCGGCCATGGTAGCTGCCAGTGGCTGGGCGCCGCCCATGCCGCCCAGTCCACCAGAAACCAGGAGTTTTCCTGCTGTTTTTCCGTTGAAATATTTCCGACCGCATTCGGCGAAGGTTTCGTAGGTGCCCTGGAGGATGCCCTGGGTGCCGATGTAAATCCAACTGCCTGCCGTCATCTGGCCATACATGATGAGTCCCCTTTCCCTCAGTTGGTTGAAGTATTCCCAATTGGCCCAGGCCGGAACCAGGTTGCTGTTGGCAATGAGCACCCGGGGTGCTTCAGGGTGTGAGCGGATGAGACCAACCGGCTTACCCGACTGGATCAGCAGGCTTTGGTCCTCTTTCAGGGTGAGTAGGTAGCGGATGATGTCGCGCACGGCTTCGGGATTTCTGGCGGCCTGACCGGTTCCCCCGTAAACGATCAGATGTTCCGGATCTTCGGCCACCTCCGCGTTCAGGTTGTTGAGCAACATGCGCAGCGGTGCCTCGGTTTGCCACGAAAGGGCATGCAGCGTGTTCCCGGTGGGTGCGCTGTAATTAGGGTGGTTCGCGTACCTTTCAATAAATTCCGAATACTTCATGGTTGTTGTTTTTGAAGTCGATATTCTTTGTGGCAGCCAGTTTGCCGGTGAGTTGAGTCAGCTCATGATGCCGGATCATCTGAACGGCTATGTCAATAAAATCGGCCAGGTAAACATCGCTGTCGATATGAGGTATCTGGGTCCGAACCTGGGCATGGCAGGCATCGATAAGCGGCCCGGATTTCAATGGCTTCCGGAAATCGAATCCCTGGGCAGCACAGAAGAGCTCAATGCCCTGTATCTTTTCCAGATTATCGACAATCTGCAGAGCTTTCCGGACGCTGATGGAACCCATACTCACGTGATCTTCCTGTCCCAGTGAAGTAGGAATGCTGTCGGCGCTGGCCGGAAAACAAAGCGATTTGTTTTCACTCACCAGGGCTGCCGTGGTATATTGCGGAATCATAAATCCCGAGTTCAGGCCGGTTTCTTTCATGAGCAGCTTGGGGAGGCCTTCAATAGTGTCCATGAGCGATAGGTAAATGCGGCGGTCGGCTATGTTTCCCAGTTCTGCTGCCGCCAGTGCGGCATAATCGATTGGCAGTGCAATGGGTTGTCCGTGGAAATTGCCGCCGCTGAGGGCTTTGTCCTTGCTAAATATAATGGGATTGTCGGTTACGGAATTCAACTCGGTGGCCAGTATTTGTTTCAGGTGCAGAAAGGCATTGCGCGAGGCACCGTGTACCTGGGGTATGCAACGAAGCGAGTAGGGATCCTGCACGCGGTGGCAATTGCGGTGCGATTCCACAATTTCTGAGTTGGCAGTGAGCAGGCGCATGCGGGCTGCCACGTACTGTGTTCCTTCGAAGGGTCGGAGTTGGTGAAGAGCCTCGTCAAAGGTCTTTACCGATCCGAGCATGGCTTCGAGGTTCATGGCGGCAATGATGTCGGCATGGTCGAGGCAGTTTTGAAAGCGCTCGAGGAATTTCACTGCATGTGCTGCCATAAACTGGGTGCCGTTGATCAGGGCAAGGCCTTCTTTGGGACCCAGCACAAGCGGATTAAGGTTATGCCCCTTCAGTGCCGATTCAGCGGGTGTGATTTTGCCTTTGACCATTACCTGGCCGTATCCGATCAGGGGCAGAAACAAGTGGGCCAGGGGAGCCAGATCACCCGATGCACCTACCGATCCCTGTGAGGGTACACAAGGGGTAATGTGCTCTTCGATGTGCCAGAGAATGCGGTTGATGGTATGAAATGAAATGCCCGAGAATCCAAAGGCCAGAGAATGCACCTTAAGGATCAGCATCACCCTGCTGATTTCTTCGGAAATGTAGTCGCCAACTCCCACGGCATGGCTCAGCAACAGGTTGAGCTGGAGCCTGCGTGTGTCATCACCTGAGATCTGCGTGGTGCAGAGTGGCCCGAAACCGGTATTGATGCCATATACCGATTCCGATCCGGATACGATGTCTTCCACAGCTTTGCGGTTATTTTGTATTTTGTCAATTACCGCGGGTGTCAGTTCGCCCTGAACAGTGCCCCGGCACAGTTCCAGTGCCAGTCCGGGCGTCATGCGGTCGATGCCATAACGGAATTTCATCATAAGGCTTTTAGTAAATTTAGTTTAAAGTTGTGTGATTTGCCGGTTGAATGAAACATGAATTTTTTTTATGGTTGATAATACAAGTCATACTTCGACAGGCTCTGTATGACACGCAAGTCACCCTGAGCCTGTCGAAGGGTGACATACTGTTTATCGTATTCTTACTAAGTTGAACAGACAAATTCAATTTTTAACAATATGTCTGTTATGATGGCTGACATCCATAAATGTTCGTATGCACCAAATTATGAATTGACATTGAGTTAAAACATGACTTTTTGCGGTATGTAAGGGTTCGATATACTGCCAAATATCATAATCCGGTATGGCTAAAAATCACTAACTTTTCAGTGTATTATCAGTTACTTTGTTATTGTTCACTTTCAAAAGGAGTATTATATGGCTACAAAAAACGTCATTATCATTGGTGCAGCAGGAAGAGATTTTCACAATTTCAACACCTGCTTCAGGGACAATCCAGATTATTGTGTTGTTGCCTTTACGGCAGCCCAGATCCCCGATATTGCCGGGCGCAAGTACCCGGCAGAACTTGCCGGGAAGTTATATCCTGAGGGAATACCTATCTATGCCGAAACCGATCTGGAAAGGCTGATCAGCGAGCTGAAAGTAGATGAATGTGTTTTCTCATATAGTGATATTCCCTATACTCGTGTGATGCACATTGGTGCCCGTGTGAATGTAGCCGGGGCCGATTTTAAACTGCTGGGCACGGGACAGAGCATGCTGAAAAGCAGCAAGCCGGTCATAGCTGTTGGTGCAGTGCGCACGGGCTGTGGCAAGTCACAGACTTCACGGCGCGTGATTGAGATTCTCATGAAAATGGGGTTGAAAGTGGTTGCCGTGCGGCACCCCATGCCATACGGAAACCTGGCCGAACAGAAGGTGCAGCGTTATGCCACCCTCGACGACCTGGTTAAGCACAAATGCACCATTGAAGAAATGGAGGAGTATGAACCCCATGTGGCACGCGGTAACGTAATTTATGCCGGGGTGGATTACCAGGCCATTTTAAATGCTGCCGAAAAAGATCCCGACGGTTGCGATGTAATCCTGTGGGATGGCGGCAACAACGATTTCCCGTTTTACAGACCCGACCTGACCATAACCGTCACCGATCCGCACCGGGCAGGTCATGAG
>CAYVBH010000041.1:0-18300 GCA_964449015.1 uncultured Bacteroidales bacterium | reverse complement strand
TTGTCTATGAAAAGCTGGATCTGATTCAACCCCAGAGGCGGGTTGAACTGATAAAGGACCTGGAAGAGCGCACCGGATTGAAGATTAACCGTGTTGATGTTGGACGTATTGATTACCTTAGGGGGTTTGCCCGACTTGTACTTTATTATCATGAAGACAACAAACACTTTAACCTGGCCGATGAAAGTGATCCGGTTATTTCAGACCCCGGCGGGGATGATGATGAATGACCTTACTCAGTTCAATTGTTAAAGAGTTCGTGCCCTCATTGGCTGCGAAATAAGTGAAAGCTTGTACAGATCGAAGGCGAATATGCCCGGGTTTGAACCCAGCAGGTTACGCATCACCATATTGGAAATAAAACTATAAAAGAACCGGTACAACCTGACCATTCTGAACTTTTTCACTATGTTGTAAGCTCTCAGCAACCGGATGTCTCTGATGTCATCCTGATCAATCTTGCTGTCATGAATCAGCATGAGCAGATTTCCAATTCCCTCCTCAGTTTTCCTGAGAAATTCCCTGGATATTTCAAGACCGATGTGTATTAACGGATTATCGATATGTTTGATATGTACAAGCTGTTTTTTCAATTCGAGTCCGAACAGGGTATCCTCATGTCCGTATTTGATAATGTTTTCGTCGAATTGAATCTGTAGACAGATATTTTTGGATATGAGAAAGTTATTGGTCATGAAGGAGCGGTAAGGATTCAGGTCTCTGATGGCTGCAGTTATCTGTTCCCTGGATATGCCATAGAGCCACCTGAGTAAATATTCTGGTTCTTCAGGAGGTTCCGGGTTGTAGACACGTCCACCGCATACAACCATTTCTTTTCCGCAAAAGGGCAGATAGTTTTCAATATATTTCTCAGAAGGCACCGCTGAATCACAGTCCATGAACAGCAATGTATCATTAACTGCCATTTCGGCCAGCCTGTTTCTTATTTTTGCCCTGCCTATGTTTTTCTCAAGCTCATAAAAGCGAACACCGGCCAGATGGCTTACGTCCTTGTTTTGATCTCGCAAAAGTTCAGATGAACAGTCATCAAGCACAATGATTTCAAAAGGTATATCTGCCTTGGAAGCTTGCCAGTGCAACTCCTTAACCAGAGAAACGATATTGAAATTGTAAACCGGGATTAAAATTGACAACATGTTAAAAAACCTTGAAAAGAATCCGGATTGCTTTAGGGGTTGGATTGATCCGAGTCCTTCATAAAAACTGTATAAATAAAAAGGATAATAGCTGATGCCGCAAATATAACAATCAATGAAAAGATCGTGTTCATCAACACATTCTTCAGATCAATGATTTCCCATATTCCCAGGATGGCTACTATTGTAAACAGAAGCACACAGGAAATCAGGATGTAGGATACGATTTTTTTCATAATGTCCATATTAGGATTTTTTTAGTTACGAACCGATTTCAGTTTTGCTGCCAGAGCATATATGGTTTCAAATTCTGTTACAGAGTCACTGGTTATCAGACGCCAAACCGGTAATCCATTATGTTCCTGCACATCTACGGTTAATTCGCACATTTCTCCTTCAATGGTTTGAAATCCGATTCGTTCCATGGCCCTTTTGGTGATCAACATGTATTTAGGATCACCGGAAAGCACAATCCTTCTTATAAGTTCTCTCCTGAATCGGAAGGAGGAAGTTTTCCAGTCGAACTCGGCTGGCGAATTCAGGAACAATTTACGAAATACATCACTAATTAACAAATCTTCCGGAGCTCCCTGATGAATCTGGTTATCAGCCATAATCCACAACTTATCTGCAATGTCAGCAGCTATCGACAGATCATGTGTGGAAAACAACACTGTTTTGTCTTTTTCACGAGCCAGGTTGTGCAATATGCTCAATATTTCAAACCGGGCCGGAAGATCCAGAAAGGCAGTTGGTTCATCCAGGATAACCATGGGTGTATCCTGAGCTAAAGCCCTGGCTATCATAACCTTTTGTCTTTCTCCGTCACTTAGTTCAAAAAGCGGCTTTTTCAGAAGCAGGCTCACACCGGCCAGATCAATGGCAGCATCAATGGCCCTTTTATCATCATGATCGAGTCTTCCGAGCCAGCCGGTGTGCGGAAATCTTCCCATGGCAATCAGTTCACGGACGATCAACTGGGGGGCATAAACAGGCTCTGTGGAAACAAAGCTGATCAGCCTGGCCAGCATTTTCAGCTTGATCCGGTTATTTTCGGTGCCGTTAAAAAAGATCTTTCCATGGAGATGAGGCTGAAGTCCGGTAATTGTTCTGAGCAATGTGCTCTTCCCAATGCCGTTACGGCCAATCAATCCGATCATTTCTCCCTGCATGGCCAATGCGTTAACCGGGCCAAACAGGGTTACATCCTTTCCCAGCGGTGCATGAAAACCCACGGTTAAATCAGCAAGTATGATGCTTTGTTTGTTCATCTTCTGTAATCTTCCATTATGCTCCCGTCATGCGTCTGTTGTAAATGATCACCCAGATAACCACCGGAATACCAAGTAATGCAGTTATGGCATTTACAGGCAACAAGACACCCGACCCTGGGATCTGGGAAATAATATCGGCAAGCAACATAAGTAAAGAACCCAGAAGCATGGAAGCAGGTACCAGAATATAATGATTGGCAGTGCCAAATGCAAATCGTGCCAGGTGAGGAACTGCTATGCCGATAAATGCAACCGGACCGCAAAAAGCGGTAATGCTGCCCGATAACAGACTGGTTGAAAGGAAAATAAGCAACCTGAACAGTTTGATGTTCACGCCCATACTGCGGGAATAAGCTTCCCCGAGTAACATGGCGTTCAGAACCTTCATCGTGCCGGCGGTAAGCAGAAAGCCGGCGGCAAGGCTTAAAAATAATACCTTTAGTTGTTCACCGGTAAGGTTGCCCAGGTTGCCCATCGACCAAATCACGTACGCTTTGAGCATCGACTGGGGACTGAAAAACTGAAGGATGCTGACAAAAGCCGATGCAGCACTTCCGAAAAGAATACCCAAAATCAGGATGGTCATGATGTCCCTCACCCGAAGTGACACAAACATAATCAACAGTAAGACCAGACCGGCGCCTATCCAGGCAGCAATAATCTGAATCCAGCTGCCCAGGTAACCCATATTTTCTGCAACAAACAAATTACCAAACCCCATAACTACAACAGCTACTCCCAAACTTGCACCGGAGCTTACACCAAGTACATCGGGACCGGCAAGCGGATTTCTGAAAATGGTCTGCATCTGTAATCCGCTAACCGACAATGCACAACCTGCCATAATTGCCGTAAGGGTTTTGGGTATTCGGAACTCAAACAGGATGGTACTCCAAACGGGGTTCAGATGGTCTGCGCCGGCTATCATGCCAAACACACTTTGCAGGGGGATGTGAACGGTACCCGTAATCAGGTCCGCTATAACTACCACGACAAAAAGAACACCCAGCAGCACAAACAACCCGACATGCTTTTTGAGTGTCCTGTTGCCTGAGGATAATCCTGAATTCATCATAAAAGCTTAAGGCAATTTCCGGTAATACTTTAACCGGTGCGAAGGTAATAATTGCGGATGGAAAATGCATATCATATCCTCCAGGATCACCTCCGGTTCCACAACACCTGACTCATAGAAGGCATTACCACCTGTTTCAGACAGCAAGTTGTTGTTATTGTACATGTTTTTACTGATGAAAACAGGTAACTTTCCAAACCTTTCGTCTACAGCCAAAATATCAGTGCTTGTCATGGCTTCACCGGTATTTAACCAGAGCGTGGCAGTCAGCGCTTTTTCATATATTTTTTCGAGGCTCATGGGCCGGCTTTCATTATAATCCATCTGATCCCACACATATTTTGCCCCGGCATCTTTTATCAAACGGGCTATGTAACTTCTTGAACCCGACACGTACCAGTTACCCCTCCAGGGAAGACCCAACAATACAGCAGGCTTATCCTTTGCGTTTCCTGCAATTTCCTTAAGTTCCACATAGCGGGCAACTGTTGAATCGAAAGTCTGTGAAGCTTTCGACAGCTTTCCATAGCAAGCTCCAAAAACCTTGATCCATTCAGTTTTTGCCAGTGGTTCTTCTTCAAGATACTCTCCTATCAGCAGTGCAGGTATACCCAGATCATTGAGCTTTCTGACTGTATTTGTTATTTCGACACCTACACCGTAAGCAAAAACAACATCGGGATCAATTTTAAGGATCAACTCATAGTTCAGGTTTTCATCATAACCGACGTCGGTAATGAGACCATTCTCAATATCCTTGCGGATCTCCGGATTAACTACCAGGTTTTTCCCGGATATGCCCCTGATTGTTTTGATTTCTCCCAGTTTATCAACAAAGCCGATATGTGTTGTGGAAAGGCATATGACCTTTTTTACAGGTGTTTTAATAACCCATGAATGGTCACTGATTTTTGATGATGCCGAAGCCGTGTCACTCAGCAGATAGGAAAACTCAATCCCGCTGGCATGTTGCCATGGATTTTTAATAGTGAGCAATAAATCCGGCCCGGATTTTTTGAAACCAAATCCATTGGCAAAAGTAACTGTTGGATTCCCGGCAGATGTTTCATAAGAAACCGGTTTCGTTGTGTTGTTTTTGCTTTTACAGGAGCAGATGAAACAGCATAAAAGAAGTACAGAAAAGATGCTTTTCATTACATATCGGTTTCAGTAAAGCTCTCTCCTTCACGTTGTTTTACCTGTGACAAAAAGTATTGTTGTGTGATGGGTTTGCCATTCATTGAATACTGTGATCCGCTGTATGTCTTGAACTTGACATGCCTGAATTCCTGGGCTTTATTCTCCCTGATAATAATGTACCTGTAGACTTCCCTGTATTGTTCATTATACTTCTCAAGGGTAATGCCCGGAGGATATTTTTTCAGCAAACCGTCGAGATACAACTGCCGTTCCGATTCGCTTTTGAAGCTGAGATCACCAAGGGATGATGCCTGCGACTTCTGTGTGCCGGCTGATGCTTGTGCATTTGCTCTGGAGGCTGCTTGTGACAAAGCTCTGTTAATCTCATCAATTCGCGCAATTCGTTGTTTTGCAAATGCACTGTTGGGATCCACCACCAGGGCTTTCTTGTAATCTTCTTTAGCTGAAGGATAATTACCGACATCAAAGAACTTGTTTGCCGAGGAAATAAGTGCTTCATAAGCAGCTTTCTTCTCTTCTTCTGCTTTTTTAACACGCGCGGCTTCAGCAATCAGATAGTCAATTTTCTTGATCTGATCGGTTGCCAGCAGGTCGCCGGGCATGAACTTCAACGCTTCCGTGTATGAATTCCTTGCCTGATCGTAGTTTTTGCTTTCAAACGCTTCATTTCCGGCTTTGATTGCTGCTGTGTAGGCATCTGTCCGGGCCTTGGCATCTTCCTGTTCCTTTTGCCTGATCCGGATCAGGTTCTCCAATTCAGCAACCTTGCTTTTCGGAAAAGTTTCATTTGGCTTTAAAGACAATGCCCTGCTGTATTCGTCGCGGGCCTGGACATAGTCTTTAGCCCTGAAATACTTGTCGGCATTTGCCAGTGCCTGGTTATAGGACAGGTCTTTTGCCTTCTGATCAGCAAGAATACGTTCCTGTTCGGCAATGGCTTTTACTGTTTCTTCAAGTCGCTGCCTGGGATATGCTTCGGCCGGAATCAATCCGATCGCCTGTTCATATGATGTTTTGGCATTAGTGTAATTTTTCTGAGTGAAAAACTGATCCGCAGCCCTGATTACTTCATCATATTTCTGCTTTTTTGCTTGTTCAGCAGCTATCCGGTCCTGTTCCTGTTTGAGCAACAATTCCGACTCACTGAGTTTCTGTCTGGCCGACGCGTCTCCCGGTTTGATAGCCAAAGCCTGTAAGAAAGCTTCTTTAGCTGATTGGAAGTTTCTTGCAACCATGAAATTTGTTCCCTTATCCATGGCATTTTTGTAGGATTCTTCAACATCCTTTTGTTTTTGTGCAGCCTCTGCTGCCATAAGGTTGTCAATAGACACCAGTTTCTGACTGGCATAGGTATCACCGGGTTTAATCTGTAATGCCCTGGAATAGGAAGATTTGGCATTTGAATAATCGCGTGCATTGAAGAACCTGTCAGCTGATGCAATGGTTTCACCATACTGTGCGGCCAAAAGTTTCTCCTGTTCCAATCGTTTCTGCTTATCCTGTATCAACCTGTCGACCTCGGCAATTTTACCTGTCGCATAGGCATCACCGGGCTTTATGGCAATGGCTTTCTGTAGAAATTCTTTTGCCTGTTCATAGGATTGCTGCGAGATGGCTGAATTTGCAGCCCCGATGGCAGCTTTATAGCCGTCTTCAGAAGCCTTGATTCTGGCTGCCTGTTCTGCTGCAACAGCATTATCAATAGCAGTAATTTTCGATTGGGCATAGGAATCTCCCGGTTTCAGTGCAAGTGCCTGCTGGTAGGCTTGTTTAGCACCCGAAAAGTCCTTTGAGGCATACAAAGCATCGGCGCTTTGCACTATCTTTTTATATTGTCCTTCAACGGCCTGTCGTTTGGAATAATCTTCTGCAAGCCGGTCGACCTCATTCAACCTGGCAGTTGCAGCAGGGTCATTGGGCTTGAACGTAAGGGCTTTTTGAAATGATTCTTTAGCCAGGGAAAACTGGTTCTGGGCAATGGCATTGTTTCCCGCTGAAAATGCGGCATTATAACTGTCGTTAATAGATTTCTGCCTGGCTGCCTGTTCAGCACCAATGAGATTATCAATTGCTTTAATTCTTGTTTGTGCGTAAGAATCACCTGGCTTTAAGGCCAGTGCCTGTGTGTATGATTCTTTAGCCTTCGGATAATCTTTTGCGGCAAAAGAGGCATCTGCCGACTGAACTGTTTGCGCATACTGTTCTGTAATGGCTCTTTGTTTGGAATAATCATCAGCAAGCCGGTCTGTTTCTATCAGCTTGCTTTTTGCAGCCAGATCATCGGGCTTAATGGAAAGTGCTTTCTGGAACGATTCTTTTGCCTGTGGAAACTGGTTCTTTGATAAGGCCAGGTTACCTGCTGCAAGGGCTTCGTTATATGTGGCATCATTTCTCTTCTGAACAGCAGCCTGTTCAGCCACCATGGTGTTTTCAATGGCCTTTACACGCTGCATGGGGTATGGATCAGCAGGCTTCATGGCAAGTGCCTTGGCGTAGGCAGCCTTGGCCTCGTCAAACCTTTTAGCCTTATAGTTTTCGTCAGCAGCAGCGATGATTGCTTTATAGTCATTTTCAAAAGCAGCTTTCCGGGTCGCTTCAGCAGCCCGGCTGGCATCTTCTGCTGCCTTTTTTGCCTCAATGGTTTCTATTTCACTGACCCTGCTCTTAGGCAGAGATTCCGAAGGCTTAATACTCAATGCTTCCTGGTAATATTGTTTGGCCGTTGCATAGTCTTTTCGGGTATAGGCCACACTGGCCTTCGCCATAGCCTGGTTATACCTGTCCTCAGTGGTTTGGATGGACTTTTGTTCTTCCTGCTTCTGGGCCATTGCCGTTTCAATTTCAGTGACCTTTTGCTTCGGATAAATTTCCTGTGGATTCAGGTTGGATGCTGTCCTGTACTTTTGCAGCGCTTCAGTGTATTTTTCCTGTGCCATCAGGGCATCGGCTTCAGCAACAACCTTCTTGTAGAGTTCTGCAGAATTCTGTTGCTTGTTAATCTGACTGTTCAGCTCAGTGATCTTTTTGGAAGGATATACTTCCCTGGGAAAAATCTCAAGTGCTTCCTGGTATGTTGCAATGGCTTCCTGAGTGCGGTTCTGACTGGCCAGCTGATCTGCTTTTTTGACAGTCTCCTCGTACTTATCAAGCTGACACTGGTCATTTTTCATCAGCAAACTTTCGATCCGGGGTCGCATGCGGTTCACATAATCCTTATCGGAAATATATTCACGTCGCTTGGCGTCAAACGCAACCCGGTCAACGGGTTCTTTCAATACGGAATAATCGACTCCGTTGCAAGGCCTAATCAATCCCATTGAAAATTCGTTCATCCAGGTGCCCTTCTCTTCATCCGGTAATTGTGTGTTGAAAAAGATCTTTTTGCTGATCAGGCCATCCTTTTCCAGTACGATTTCATATTGCTTGTTGACTTCCAGCCTGAATGAAAAACTCCCGTCAGCGCCCGTCTGAATGGTTTTCACCAGGCTCGAACCCTCAAAAAGTTTAGCTGTAGCCCTGGGCAACGGCTCCATATCCAGTTCTGACATCCCCCTGACCTCCAGATAACGTTCAGGTTCATTTTCTTGTGCCCGAATATTTCCAGTCAGAAGCAGCAAAAGTGACAATGCAATAAAAAGTATCCTCGCCATGATAATTCTTTGAATTCCTAAATTCTATACTTACTTTATCAGTAAAAGTTACTCTTTTGATGTTAAAAAAGCCAATGATAAAGGCAATTATTTAATAACCGGTACACGAAGACTCTGAACCATCATGCCTGATTTTATTCTTACCAGGTATAAACCACCTGAAAAGCCGTCAACATAAAGAAGTATCTTCCTTTGATATGCCTTGACCTCTTTCTCTAACACAACCTGCCCCTGAATGTTAAATACCGTCACGTCTACCGGATGGATTGGTGTCTCTTCAAATTCAATCCACAGTTGTGATTTAGCCGGAACAGGATAGGCAATCACCTGACTGTCAAATCGCTGATCGTTAGTGATTGCCGGAAGCGAGTCAAATACTACAGGCTTTATGGCAAAAGAAGAATTCACCGAACCATCAGTGTAATCCGTGAGTGACATCCAGCCTGATTCATCAAACACATATGCCGTATTGTTCGTGTTTGCAGCTCTGTTTGCTGCCATATAAGTGGCAAAGGTATCGCCGGGCAGATTGTATTCAAGTTCATAACCAGCATAAAATATCCCGGTAACAGACAACACCGAGTCAAATTGTATAAAATTTGGCGCCTTCTCATTCAGATCAGCGGCAAATACATTTTTTTCATAAAAAACCTGATTCGGTCCATCTGCATCGCTCCACATTTTGATTGTTATTTCCGATGAAGCACTCCCCAGGTAATTCCTGGCTATATCAAGTATCAGGCCTGGTATCTTTTTTGTGTCTGACACCTCGAATCTTTCAGCGAACTGAGTGATGTTGCCTGAATTGTGTCCTGAATAACTTCCCCAGGAAAGCCCTGGATTTTCAAGTATTATATCTTCATTTTCCTTTATGTTATACAAAGTATCTCCTGTCAGCCAGAAATCATTGTATGGATCATATCCTCCAAGCAACCCTATATCCTGGTAAAGCGGATCAAGCCAGCAGGCAAGCTGATGGCTCGGGTCACGGTAATCATCCCAGCAGCGGCTAAACATCTGAAAGTAATCCTTTACAGGATCCTCACAATCGGCCATCCCTCCTGATAGCGATCCAATCACACGTCCACGGCTATCAAAAAACGGACAGCCAGAGGAACCTCTTTCTGTAGTTCCGTTCTCCCAATGGCTTACCAGCCAGTGAGACCCCGGATTGTAATCTTCCATAAAATCATCCACTGTCAGCGGATGTTCCTCCTTGCTGTATTTTTTGACATCACCCATGGGATGGTGAATGGTAAATCCCGAAGAAGGTTGTCTTCCGGTGTAATCCCATCCTGCATAATAGGGTTTATAGGTAAAGGGAATAGGTTCGAGCAATTCAAGCAGTGTGAAATCAAGTTTACCGCCGGTTGACTTGATAGTTGCCCCGGATAACGTTTTCTGCACACTTCCGTCGGGGCCGCTGCACCAGGGACTCTCGTAATCAAAATAAAATACGGCCTCATTGGCCATATCTTCCCTGTTGATGCAATGTTCAGCCGTCAGCACATAATTCGTTCCATCTTCCCGGGTATTGTTGACCAGCGTACCGGTACATCTTTCAGAGCCATTGAACATGATTCGCACCACAGCATTTTTAACACGTTGGACTATTGAATCATTAATGCAGTTGATATCAACGTTGCAGTAGCCCGACTCTCCAAACCATTTATCATAAGCAGATTCAGTTTGATAGCCCTTATCCAAATCAACACCTATTCCTGTTATGCCTATTGAGCCGGCTGATTCAAGATAAGGAGGAACCTGAATTTCAACCACAATTTCATCACCCGGCATACTGGCTGTGGCAAGCTTGCTGAATGGTTTGTTATTGGCGTCAGAAAATGCGCCCAGGACAGTCTTCTGATACTTATCATAGACATAGGTTCTCACCCCTTTGTCAACCTGGTAAGGCGAGAAAACAAGACTCACAGAAGATGCTCCCCGTACCCGGAATGAAGCCCTCCAAACAGCCAGCCCGCCAGGCACTGTGTCCCAGGTACCGGTGTTTTCCGTGGAGAATAACACCTCTATCAAGGCTCCCAGCCTGGCAGGTTTCAGCAGTGATCGCATGCCCTGTTCTTCTGCTTCCATTTTCATATTCTTCGGGACCATGATTTCATATCGTTTCAGGTCTGAAAGTCCTTCATAATGCAAGGGTAAAGGCCTCCCGGGCAATGATAACTGTCCATACAAGCCGGTTGGGATCAGGTTAAAAACCATTAATACGAATAACGAAAGGTAACGACCTGTTTTTTCTGAAAACCTGTTCATGATGTAAAGGTATCAAAAAAGGCAGATACCTGAACCGAAAACCGAATCTCAGTTGATATTGAAAACAGCCCCGTTTGGTGCAATTCCCACTTCACCTTCGGCAATGCCTGCACCTGTTTCGCTGAAGATCTTCATCTTTCCGCTGCTGGTATAGCCCGTAACTTCAAATAAAAAGATGTTTCCGTCAACAGGATTGACTTCAATGCCGTAATAACTTCCTTCGATCAGGGGATCATCAGCAATCACCGGGTTTGAAGTATTGATGCTGTAAACGCCATCGGGACGAAGATAGAAGAGTTTCGAACCGTCTTTTGAAACAGCCATTTTTGGCGGAACAGCACCATAATCGCTCGCCTTACCCACTGTACCTCTCCATGTAACCGCACTGGTTTCCGCATCAATTTTTACCACTTCGGATTCGGTATCAACCGATACATAATCATTAAATCCCTTGCAGTATACCCAAATGTTTTCGTCTGCATCCAGGTCAATATCGCTGGGAATTTTGCCGGCAACTACCGTTGCAACGACCTCATCATTGGCTGTATTGATCTTTTGAACTGTGGAATCCAAACCCCATCCGCCACTGTTCACAACATATACATAACCCTGATTTGCAACCATGCTTTCCGGCCCAAATCCCACCTTAATGCTGTCGGTCACTGAAAATGTCTCCAGACTTACTACAATCAGGTAACCCTGGTAGCTTCCACAGGAGATGTAACCCTTCTTGCTTCCCGACTTGATGTAATATCTGGGATATTCAATTTCAACAGGTTCCGCAACCGATATAAAAGTTTTCAGGTCAACAAACCGCACCAGGCCGGAATTGTTCACCACAATAGCACCCAGGGTGTCATTTGCCAGTGCAAATGACTGTACAACGTCACCTGTAGCCACGCCATCGTTTGCGGCCTCAAAAATGCCATTGGTGATCACACGTTTTACCGGATCGAAAAAACTGATCGAGCCGTTGGTCGAACCAAAAGCACCTTCATTAATCACGTATACACCTGAAGAATAATCAATTACTTGAGGATCATCATTGTTTTTTTCGCAACTGCTGAAAAACGCCGTCAGGATTACTGCCGTAAGAAAACCTTTTAAACAATTCATTTATAATAGGATTAAAGTTAAAGTTCCGGATTATTTTTGCTGAACCCCAATGTCAGCGTCAGGTAAAAAGTTCTTCCGGGAACAGGGTAAGCCCTGATAACCTCATAAACTGCATTGGTAACATTGTCAATTCTGAAAGCCAAAGCAAAATTTACCTTTCGAATGTCCTTTTTTATCTGAGCATACAGATCAAAAACAGTGTATGCTTTGAGCTGCAGGTAATCATCTCCGGAATCTACTGTTTCGCGTATGCCATTATGTTTAGCATTAAACCCGATGCTCATTTCCTTGCACCCAAGATCAATACCGGCTTTGAGAGTATGCAGCGGCACATACATGAGCTGTTTTCCCGAAAGGGCTTTATTGTCATCATATGTATCCAGGATGACCGACCTGGTATAGTTATAATTCACAAATCCCTCCATTCGAAACAATCCGCTTCCGATTCCATATTCCAGCCAGGACTCCATTCCGCCTGCACGAACCTTCTTGTACTCAACCGGGCTCAGCAAGGTGTCCCTGATCACCCACTGTATCCAATTATCAATGGTTTGACAATAGGCCGAAATTTTGGCATCAAGCCAGAAAGCACCCTCACGTTTGCCCAAAACATTCCAGTCTGCCGAGATTTCACCACCCCTGCCCTTTTCAGGTCTGAGCAAAGGATTTCCATAGGGCTTATAATATTTTTCGTTCAACGTGGGCTTTCTGAATTTGCTAGAAAAACAGGTTCGCAAAACAAGGCGATCAACGGCTTTAAGGGACACACCAATTGAATATTGCAGATTTGGATTAAGTCCTTTGTAAAATTCTTTTCGCAACCCGACATTTACAGTCAGTTTTCCCGGTGCATAACGGGCATTCCCAAACACTGCAAAATCATTCTCAGCAATCCTGCCTCCGAAGTTGTTGGAACGGCCTGTAAGGTGACCAAAAGCCAGACCTCCTCCCACAACCAAATTGTGCGAGAAATAATGCCTGTAGTCGGTTTCAGTTAAAAACCGGGTTGCGGCTATCCTCGAGTCAACGGAATATGCCTTGTCATCAGGTGAATTTTTGTCAACATAATTCAGGTAATCATAAAGATAAGCCGACCGTACCACCAGTGCGGATTTTTCTGTAAGCTTTCGATAGGTAATAAATGATTTAAACAAGCTGTCACGCTGTTCCGCATTACTTGCCTGCACTGAACCCATAAGTGCAGGGACCAGCATCGATTTGTGCTGATACCACAGCCCACCTTCGAGGTAGTTTCCTTTCCCCAGATTAACGTATAGATTATTTACCAGACCTAGCGACCTGTATTCTGCATGTTTGTTGTTGATATAGGGTTTATTGGTCCTGTAGAAATCCCTGTACCTGAAATTATTCTCTGCCCTGTCTGAAACTGCCAATAACTGATACCTGATCTTACCGTTACCAATACCAAAAGACAACCGGTGGCCAAGTGATCCGTAGCTTCCGACCGTATTAGAATAGTATGCTGAAATCCGGTTATTCCAATCGGCCGCATTATTCAGGTTAATCGAACCGCCAAATGTGCTGCTTCCGAACACTGCACCGGAAGCTCCGTTGATAACTTCAACTGATTGAATCAGTCCGGCAGGCATTAATGAAAGGTCAACCTGACCGCTTGTTGGCGAATTCAGCGAGAATCCGTTCCAGTTTACCTGGGTATGGTTGCTTCCTGTTCCGTGCAGGGAAATGGATGCCAGTGTGCCTGCACCTCCGTAAATATTTATGATTGCTGATGAATACCGGCTGAGAATGTAGCCGATATTCTGCCCGGAACCTGAAGGCAATGAGCTGACGTCGATGATTCGCCTGGTTTGCTCATCGGAGAAATATTTCTTATTGTTCTCGGTTATGGTAGCCTCAGGCACACGGGTAACAGCCTGTCCCTGCCCTGTGATGAACCCGGCAAACAGAATGGAACGAATCCATAAAACCAAAAGGCAACAATACCTGTGCATGCGATAAGTTGTTTGTTCCCGAACAAATGATTGTGGCAGGTCTTCTGACTTTCTCTCTTTCAGGCGGCCTTCCCATTCTGCAATTTACTGCCCGGGAGGCAATTATCTACAGAACAGTGGCAAGGTGTGCCTGAAAACAACACGAGATTACAGCAGCGGGCACTGTCCAGGATTTTCACCTGGTTCCCTATTATCCGGAGAAAAATGATTTACTCCGGAACCATAATCGGGGCAAATATAGGAAAAAGTTTCGCCTGGTTGTGCATATTACTTATCAACAACGGCAAAGTTGTTTCAAATTGCTAATTTTGATTTGTTATGAACAAATGGCATATGTTTTTGAGGTTTGTAATTTCTATTGCGGGCTTGATGGTTGCCGCACAAGTTCTTCCTCAATCCGGAAGCAGGAATTTCCCTGACAATCAAAACGCCAAGCCGAAATCATTCGGATTGCTATCATTTGATTACATCAGCAATTCGAATGTTCCCGGACTTGCCAGCCCCGACATCAGACAACCCACGTTTTCCCCTTCAGCAGGTTTTTTCAGCCGGTGGGGTGCCGATATCACCATCCAGGGAAGCTTTACAGGAAATTCTGATGATTCGCTGGAAAACTACACTTCTGAACTGGATCTGATTCTTGGCTTCACGATTAAGCCTTTCAAAAACCTGACATTATACCCCAGCTACTCACGATTCGCATACAGCCGCAATTCAAGCGATTTGTATACGATGTTTTCAAACGACTTCCGGATCGACGTAGATTATGCATACAAATTTATCACCCTGGGTTTGTCTTCCGGCTATTACCAGGGAAACCGGAGCACTTTCTATACCACTGTTTTCAATCATTACCGGATTCAAACCGAAAAACTGTTTTCGCCTGAAGGAACCCTGATGCTAGTACCGGGATTAGACCTGAATTTTGGCGACTATGAATACCTGAATTTGTACTACCTGGACGAGCTAAGAGAAAACCCCCTGTTTTACGCATACCTGTTGTATAATTACCCGGCTCTCAGGCGCTATGTATTTTTGAAACTTCGGGAAGACCCCAGCCTCACCCGGCAAGAAGTCGTTGATGATTACTTGGAAGAACAGGCACAGGAAAGTATCAGGCTTACCTCAATATACCTGTATCTTCCGGCCTATTACATGATTGGCAATTGGGGTGTCAGCATAGGACTTTCCCTGATCATACCTGTCAACCAGCCTGAATACCTATCTGATGATGTTCAGTTTTTATTTAACGCAGGAGTGTCCTATACCCTGAATTTCAAATAAACCGGCTATTTACATAATTCCCTGATGTAATCCCCGGCTTCCGGGTCACCGAGTTCCTGTGCCTTTTTCAGATCGGCGCAGCCTTTCTCATCCAGCTGAAGCGAAAAAAAGGCCAATGCCCGGTTGAAATAATAATCAAAGGTCTCCCCCTGAAGTGAAATGGCTTTGGTATAGTCTTCAACGGCAGCCTCAAAGTTTTTCTGGAAAAAGAAGGTATTGGCCCGGTCATAGTATGAGTCGGGATTGCCCGGGTTTAAGGAAATACCTTTATTAAAGTCTTCCAGGGCTTCCTGGTACCGTCCGGCTTTAAATAATGAATTTCCCCTGCCCAACCAGTCATCAGCCAAGCCTGGATCAATTTCAATGGATCTTGTAAAATCGCTGATTGATTCGGTATACTTCTCCAGTTCATACCAGGCATTTGCCCTATTGAACCAGGCATCTTTATACCCGGGATCTATTTCCAGCAAATGCGAGTAATCTGCGACAGCCTTGTCGAATTGCTCCAGGTCAAACCAGGCGTTCCCACGCAAATACCAGGCATCTGGAAGATTCTGATCAAGCTCGATTGCTTTTGAATAATCTTTTATAGCAGCTTCAACGGATCCCTTATCGTGTTTCTTTTTCCCTGAATCGAGCAGTTGCAATGCGGTCTGACCGGTAATTATTCCGGAATAAGCCAGAAACAGCATAATGACAATAAGATATTTACACATAAAATAATGTCTATAGATGAATATTACCTGTGCATGTCGCGTTGACGGATCATGCGCTGCCTGATTTGTTGCTGCTTCATTAATTTCTGTTGCTGAACAACCCTGCGCCGGTCCATAGCCACTTTCCGGTTCAGCATAGCCTGTTTATGTCTGAGCATGGCCTGCGCGCGCATCTGTATAACCCGCTGGTGGTTGTTGCCTTTTCTGATAATGTTGTATTCCCTGCTGTTGGGCCTGATTGCTAAATTATCCCTGCTTATGCGCTGAGCTGTACCGTTTGTAACCTGCAAATTCTGGCTTGCAACAGGAAATTGAACAGCAAATGCCAGCAACCCTATGAGAAGTAAATTTTTCATCGACTGGTTGTTTATTACTTTAGATAATTTCCACAGCAAAAGGTTTAATGGGTTGTGAAAATACTTGTTTGAAATATCCCTCATTTCTGTTTAATATTGCTCAGATTTCTATCAAATTTACTAAAAACCGGTTTCTGAAATGACCCCGAGGGAAAGAATATTGCAGCTCAGAGAAATTATTGATCACCACAATTATCTCTACTATGTGAAATCACTGCCTGAAATACCTGATCACGAATTTGACGCGCTGATAAAGGAACTGATTACACTCGAAAAACAGTATCCTGAGTTTGGCGATCCCAATTCTCCCAGCCAACGGGTTGGTAATGATACCGATAATGATTTTGTGCAGGTAAGGCATGATTATCCCATGATGTCACTTGACAATACCTATTCACAGGCAGAAATAGCTGATTTTGAGGAAAGGATCCGAAAGGTCATCCCGGATGAACCTATTGAATATGTTTGTGAATTGAAGTACGACGGGGTGTCCATCAGTCTGCATTATGAAAATCAGAGATTCGTAAGGGCTGTAACCAGGGGAGATGGAGAGAAGGGTGATGATGTAACTGCTAATGTGCGCACCATTAAAAGCATTCCGCTTGTCCTGAAGGGAGAAAATGTACCTGCTGTTTTTGATATTCGTGGCGAGATTTTTATTCCCCGCAAGGGATTTGAGAAAATGAACAACGAGCGCGAGGAAGCAGGGGAAATGCTGTTTGCCAATCCGAGAAATGCAGCTTCAGGAACCCTGAAGACCAAAAATTCCTCGCTTGTTGCCAGGCGACCATTGGATTGTTACCTGTACTATTTGCCCGGGTTGGAAAAAGTCTTCGCCACTCATTATGAAAGCATAATGGCTGCGCGCGGATGGGGTTTTAAAGTTCCACAATACATTCAAAAATGCACCAGTCTGAAAGAGGTTTATAAATTTATTGAATTATGGGATCTGGAACGCATCAAGCTACCTTTTGACATAGACGGCATTGTGATTAAGGTGAACTCCTACCGGCAGCAGCAATTGTTGGGCTTCACCGCCAAATCGCCCAGGTGGGCCATTGCATACAAGTTCAAAGCCCAGGAAGCAGTCACAACGCTGTTATCAATCGATTACCAGGTAGGACGCACAGGTGCAATTACACCGGTTGCCAATCTGAAACCTGTTCTGCTTGCCGGGACTACCGTGAAACGTGCTTCATTGCATAATGCCGACCAGATTGCCCTTTTGGATATCCGGATTGGCGATCTGGTAACCATCGAAAAAGGGGGCGAGATCATCCCCAAAATAACAGGCGTAAAGCTTGAAAACAGGTCATCGGACCTTGTTCCGGTGAAGTTTTTAGAACGCTGTCCTGAATGTCAGACACCGCTGATCAGGCCCGAAGGCGAAGCGCGGCATTTCTGTCCCAACGATACCGGCTGTCCGCCCCAGATTAAAGGGAAACTGGAGCATTTTGTCGGTCGCAAGACGATGGATATCGGGTGTGCCGGGGCAACCATTGAACAGTTATACAACTTCGGGCTATTAATGGATGTAAGTGGTTTTTATGAGCTCACGGTGGAAAAGCTGTTGCAATTGGACCGTTTTGCTCAAAAATCGGCTGAAAATCTTGTGAAAAGCATTGAAGCATCGAAACGTGTTTCGTTTGAACGGGTTCTTTTTGCTATCGGAATTCGTTATGTGGGTGAAACAGTGGCAAAAAAACTGGCATCGCATTTCGGTGGCATGGATCAGCTCATGCAGGCAACTCAGGAACAGTTGGTACAGGTTGGTGAAATCGGGGAAGTAATAGCAGGCAGTATCGTTTCGTATTTCTCAAACCTGAGCAATCGTGACTTGATTGAAAAATTAAGAAACGCCGGTGTGCAGATGAGCAGTTCGGTGTTTACCGGGAAAATTTCTGATAAACTTGCAGGAAAAAACCTGGTGATCTCGGGAGTCTTCAGGAATTACTCACGTGAAGAGCTCCATGCTATGATAGAGGCGCATGGAGGAAAGAACCAGAGCAGCGTTAATTCAAACACAAATTATGTTGTTGCCGGTGAAGGCATGGGACCTTCGAAACGTGAGAAAGCTATGAAACTGGGCATTCCTGTTATTTCGGAAGATGACTTTATAACCCTGATCCAATAAAAAAAGCCTGGAGACTCACGCCCCAGGCTTTCATATAATGCAACAATAATCTTTTACTGAAGCTGGAAGATCACCGGCATAACGAACTGTTGTTTAACAGCACGTCCGCCTTGTTTAGCAGCGCCCCACT
>CAYVBH010000040.1:0-18481 GCA_964449015.1 uncultured Bacteroidales bacterium | reverse complement strand
TCAGGCGGGGTTGTTCAGTACCGCTGTATTTTGCCTTTTTCAAATCGAATGAAAGATCCAATAGAAATTTGATCTCGGCGGGAGTAAAATCCAATAGTTTCAGAAAACTGCGATTGCGTAAGTTGAATGGCATAGTATAGAATTTATATGTTCAGTAAATGTTGAAATAAAGTGCTTTTGCGAAAGTCCGGATAATAATGAATTACAAAGATAATGAATCAGGCAGATTCCTGAATGACATTTATCATTAAATGCATTTTTATGCCTACATATTTAATATTAATACAATATGGATAAATCATTATTGAATACCGGAGAGTTTTATCATCTCGATAATGATTTTTATCTTTGAAAAAGGGGGTATTGATCAATGATTCTGAACTTCGCCCTTTCCACTGACGTAAACGGCACAAAGGCATTTAACAAAACTACATGAGAAACAAACTACTTGTTGTTGTCATATTATTTTCTTTCATAAGTACTTCATGCAGAAAATCCGCTGACCAAAGTGCCATCATATCCGGAAGAATTGATTACAAGATCACTTACCTGAATTCCGATATTGATAAAAAGACTGCAAGTATGCTCCCAACACGGATGAAGCTGTTATTCAATGAAAAACATGCATCAAACAACATTGAAGGTTTTATGGGCATCTATAAAATCAATGCGTTCACAAACTTCCACACCCGTAAATGTTCAACCGTTCTGAAAGTTTTTGAAAAACATTACATTTTTAAAGGAGGTCGTGATGAGCAGATGTGCTGTTTTGATACCATGGACGGAATGGAGATTGAATATACCAAAGATACCAAAAAGATTGCGGGCTTTAACTGCAAAAGGTGCATCATAACACTTCCCGAAACGGACGAAATAATTGATGTTTATTATACTGATGAGATCAAGCTGAAGCATCCTAATTCCACAAATCCATATAAAGAAATTAAAGGTGTACTGATGGAATTTGAATTAAAACTCCTGTACCTCAATATGCATTTCATTGCTGAAAAATACGAACCCTTGCAGAAAAACAATATTACAATCAAAACACCTGAAAACACAAAAAATGTGACTCGTGATCAAATGACACAGATTTTGAGCAGGTTGATGGAATAGTATCAAGCCACAGTATTTAGCGATAATCAACCAGTGAAGGCTTTGAGGGAAGAAAATCCTGGAACCTTGAACGTGCCAGGTAATCAATATTAAAATAACTGGCAGTGGCATCATGGGGCATACCCGGGTAAACGCCCAGCCTGATTACAATGTTATCAAAAACAAGCTGGTCATTTCTGATTCTGACGCCGGTATTGATTCCCAGGAACAACCTGGTTTCATCCATCCTTAGTTTTTCAGCAGTAACAACACCAAGATCAAACCTCCCGAAAAAGGCAAAACGGAATCCGAGAAATTTGTAAGGACTGAATATTTGAGTTTCTAGGTTTAATACAAGCTTATTATTCCAGCGCATTAGCGGACTCGAAAGTCCTGTCACGCCACTTCCGTTCTCAACACTGACATACTCACCCTGATAACGGTTGATCCCGTGCACATACGTATAGCCGACCAGATGCCTGAAATGATAGCGATTGGGATGATACAGTGGAGAAATATAATTTGTCTGTAGTCTGAAAGCGCCTTGTTCTATTAGGCCCTCGCTGATGAAAGCTCCGAAAGCTATGCGGGCAGACCAATACGCGGTACTGTTCTTGAAATAATTACCAAAGGCAGCTCCAATTCCCAGGTAGGGTCGATTTTTCACTTGCCCCCATTCATGACCTGCCGTAATTTGGAATTGATAACCGAATGGAACATCTTCGACCCTGCCGAATGTATAAATCATTTTATCTTTTTTGAATCCTTCGCGCGATATTCCGGTGGAGAAAAGCAACAAAGTCCTGTCCTGGAATGAATACAAATATTCGCCAGAGGGTAATCCGTTGTCCCGATTCTCATATTGATTGAGTCGTGCCGTGAGAAACAGACCCGATTTGATATATTTTGAACGGGATTTCAACGGCAGAAGACGCCCTGCCCAAAAGTCCGTAATAGAATACTTCAGGTTTACATTCAAAAGAGTTGTATCAAGCAAAACAACATTCCTGATCATTTCGGTATTTTCAAATGTGAAGCCGCCGGCACTTCTAAAACTGGTGCTTCTGAAATCCCGGAGAAAGTTAACGGAATAGGTTTCCTGATTCCATTTATGAACGTATTCCAGCTTCCCGGTGGCAAATGTACCTGCCAGATTTGATGTACCATAGGAGAGCCTGTAACCAACATGCGGATTGTTTTCCATATCCCAATAGGTTGTAGCTTCCAATTGATGTCCGAATCCCAGCACGTTATGATTGGAAAGTCCCAAAACAGCAAGGGTTGCTTTTGTCATTTCAGCTTCTAAACCAACAGGAAGCATATCCTGTGTGAGCAATAACAAATCAACTGAATCAGTACCATAAACAGGAATGGCCAAAAACTTCGCATCCATGATGAATGAAAGACTTCTCAACAACCGCTCATTCTCCGCTGTAAGAAAAACATCGAGAGGATCACCGGGTTTTATCAAAAGATGCCTTTTTAACACCAGGTTACGTGTATCCCTGTGCAGCAAATTAATGGTTTTCTCAAACCAATCGTGCGATACATAACCGGTATCAGTGACAACCGGGGCAAATATATCCACTTTGGCAAAATCAATGTGCCTGACAATTTTGCCATCCATTGCAGCCATACCTGTGTTGTTATAGGGAGTCCACTTTTTTACTGTATCCCTTGTACCTTGCCTGACGAGGAGGTTGTATAGCTCTTTTCTAAAACGTGAACTGTATTTGCCATACATCAGGACGCTGTCAATAGGTCTTTCCAACATCGGCCTTCTGGATATATCCATGGGAGTATTAAATGAAACCATCGTATCCTTTCTTTCCACCAGTTTCTCGATAACATTGAGGCTATCAATATCATTTACCTGTGCCATGGCATGATGACCGGCATGTGACAATGAGACGACAAATGCGAGAAGTACCAAACGATTCAAAAACAGCCCCTTCATGGTTTCATCATGTAATTTGCTCACAACCATGTTTTTCAATAGACATGATCATACCCTGATAACAGTTGTACAGGTTTCATTAAAAGAAGCAAAATTAACACTTTTTTATACTTCGACATTTCAGATAATTACGGTTGTTGATATACCGTAAATCAGAATTAATTAACTTTGTATATCATTAAAATTTTACTGTCTTATCATGATTAAAAAGGTTCTAAACATATTCAAATATCTGGCATTTTTTGGAATAGGGGTATTGGTTTTCTGGTGGGTATACAAGGATGAACCTTTTGATAAATATGAGTCTGCATTCAAAGATCTGAACTACTTCTGGATTATTCTCTCGATTATTTTCAGTGTGTTATCTCAGATTAGCCGTGCAATGAGGTGGAATATGCTTATCAGGCCGCTGGGCTACAAACCCAAACTAATTAATTCCTACCTGTCTGTTTTAATCCTGTATTTTGTTAACCTGATATTGCCGCGAGCTGGTGAAGTGTTCAGGTGTACCATCCTGAGCCGCTATGAAAAGATTCCGTTTGTTAAGCTTGCCGGCACTGTTTTTGTTGAACGAATGGCTGATGTCATTACGCTGATGGTTTTGGCTGTTATTATCATCCTCAGCCAGTTTGGTGTATTCATGTCGTTTTTCGACACGCATGCTGAGATGAAAGAAAACCTATATCGGCTGATTTCCTTAAGAAATTTACTGATCGGAATCGGTTTTGTACTTCTGCTTATATTGCTATTCATCCTTTTCAACCACTATTATAAAAAGAATAAGGGTGACCAGGGAAATACAATGATAAAAAAGATACGACATATTAAGCAGAATTTTGTGGTGGGTCTGAAATCTATTGCCATGCTTGAGAACAAATGGTTATTCATAGGTCATACGCTATTCATTTTCCTGATGTGGCTAATAATGCTTTATGTGATATTTCTTGCTTATGAGCCAACAGCCCACCTTTCAATACAAACCGGCATGATAACCTTTCTGATGGGCGGACTTGCCATGCTTGCGCCTGTTCAGGGAGGCATCGGACCATGGCACTTTATGGTATATGAAACGCTTTCTATTTATGGCATTGATAAGGCTGACGGTAAGGTTTTCGCGCTGATTGCCCATTCATGTACCAACCTTATCTATATTTTTCTCGGACTGGCCGCATTGCTGATTATTCCCATTATCAATAATTCAAGGAAGAGGTCTGAATCAGCGGATCAGTGAGTTCCACGTAATTACTCCACCCTGAAACGGTATGTACCCTCAATTTTTTTACCGGTTGCATCAATTCCGACCAATTGACATTCATAGATACCTTTGACATCTGAGGTAAAGAATGTAATCAGCACCGGACTTCCGGAGTTCATTATAAGACCTGAATTCCAATAAAGTGTTTTGCGGTTGTCAACTGTATTGGTTGTTTCGAGTGTATAATCGGGAGAATAAAATTCCTTTTCTTTATACAATGCATCCGTGCCAAACTGAAATGATGGCTGCCGGTATCTATACTTTCCCTGGATGGTATTGATTTCAACAACGCCGGTGAAATTCAGTGAGGTATATTTTTGAACATCCAAGGGTGATGTGGAGATTCTGATCTTCGTTATGTCTGAAGGCGAAAGATTCTCAAGAACTGCCACATGATTTCCCCTTAACGATCCATTAATGGCAATTATTACACCTTTTGAATCCTGCTTACCCTGCTCACCATCAAATACGATTCTGTTATCAATCAAGTGATATGGTTTTATATCCTGGATAATATCAGTCACACTCTTGTAACTGGCATAATGATTCGGATCGTACTTTTTTCCTTTATCATGTACAGATCTGAATTTCCCAGGGCCATACCTCAATTCATATATTAAGTCAGGTTCTCCATAAGACATGACATCCATGGTTTTTTGCCGTTCTCTGTCATCAGTTTCCGCAATAAGCTGTGATTTCAGTTCATCATAATAGCTCTGATCAAAAATAGCCGTCAGGTTGGTCTTGCCGAGAGCGTCGTAGGCATCAACATTGAGGTACTTGAAATCAATCATGTCTGCCCCAAAGCTAACCCTGAATTCACCATTCCTATCAGATTGGGTTTCATATGTTCGATAATTGGGGATGTAGGTGACCCGGATCTTGGCATTCTCAGAAATATTCTCTTTTTTATCTATAACTTTTCCATTAAGTCCGTCATTTCGCTTATATGGCTTGCGATTGATGTTATCTGACAAAACATCCTCCCAGATCACAGGCTTGTATTTTGTCGTTACCAGGTCAATGTCGTCAATCAGATCGGGTTTGTCAGGTAGAACAAAGTATTCATTGCAGTGATAGTTATCAAAAGACGAAGCAAAATCCGTAGTTTGTGAACCAGAAGAAAGGTTATGCAAGGCAACTGACAAAGCCAGGTTCAGGTTTGAATAATTTCCCGGGCAATCAATCATCAGATTAACACGCTGACGGCTTTTATATACTGGTAAATCCGACTTTATTTTGAACTTGCCGGGCATTTCACCTATTCTTACCAAACGGTCAGCCCAGGGTTTGTTTTCCTCGTTAAAAACGCTAACCTGAAGCAAGCCTTCGGAAAAGTCCTTCACCGGAAGGCTTACTATACTGGAATTTTGCAAATCAACTACCTGACTCCATACAATTTGACCATTGATCACAGCAACCCAGTATGTAACAGGCGTAACCGGGTTAGAAGCAAATACCTGAAATTTAACGGAATCTGAAGATTGTTCTAAAAGCCTGATTACAAAACCCTTCTTGTCTGCAGATGGAAGTGGATATTTTTGTTGAATTCCTGATGGTTCTGTTATTTTTAAAAAACAAGAATCCCCTGAAGGAACGTACTGGAATCTGCATTTGCCGTTAACACCTGTCCTCAAACTTTGAATTGTATTGTCATATTGATCCACAATATCGCCTTTGATTGCAAGAGGAAGACCTGCTTTATTGGTAATGTGAACTGCCATGGCACAATCCAATCCCTTTACCAGTCGTCCTCCTTCGGCATAAAATGTAACCACCAGTTCAGAAGTAGCTGAAGGAATAACAATTGCATAATCACCGGAAATTTTTCTGTTCCTGATAGCTACGGAAAGCATTAATAATTCTCCGGTTTCAGGAATCACTCCACTGACGGAAGCAATCCCTTCTGCATCAGTTGTGCTGTTGCCCTCACAATAACTTTCATTGAAAGAACCTATTGAGAATTTAAAATCGGTGTTCGCTACCGGTTTGCCTGTTTGATCAACTATTCTGATGCCAGCCTTAAGGGTATCGCCGGGGCAATATGTATTCCTGTTAAAGGAAACTTCAGTAACAAATCTTTTCTCATAATACTTGCTCACAAGGATCTCTTTTCTGAATGCTTCTTCGGGACAGCCATTCTTCATCCATCCGGTATAAGCAACAAGCCAGTACTTTCCGGGTATTGTGGATTTGGGGATAATCAGGTGGCCTGTCGACATGTTGTTGAAAAGCGGATATCTCCTGTAAATTAATTCCTGGCCACTGTTATTAATAAGCTTAACAAAAAGGTCTTCACTGTTCAAAGACGCAGGTACCGGGCCCTGGGAGGCCACAATTCCTTTGAACCATAGCTCCTCACCGGGACGGTAAACAAATCTATCAGTCATCAGGAAAACTTTCTCAACAAGAAAGCTCTTATTATATACCTGCAGCTTTTCTTTCAGTTCATCAACAAATGATCTGCTGTGATGATCCATACCCATACCGGATACCATACCGATCATGACGACAGGCAAAAATTTCAATACCAGGTTTTTTTGGGTTTTTGTCATAGTTATGATGTATTTTTTCAGAACTAATTCGTTTCTTTTTTCATGTTTTCATCATGTTCATTCTCTGGCAGCTCTTTTTCCTTGTAGCTATCTGATTCCTTTTCCTCCTCTATTTTTATTGATCTGATTTCCTGATCTGAAAAAAGGTTGTCTTTTCTGTTGAACTTAACAATGGCTTTTTCAATTGGTTCTTCAGGAATGATGATATTTTCATCTCCCCAGAAAGTCAGGTCGGTTTCTCCAATCTGGTCAACCAGCACATCTTTTGGCCTTGAAATTTCATCTGCCTTGAAGCGTTCGATATTGGCAGTATCCTTATTGGTAATCACAAACTCGGATACAGAGGTGAATATGGAGTTGGACTTGTTCATTTCCTTATCTCTTTTTCTCTTAACCCGGATTAATAATTCGCTTCGCACGTTGCTCAAATTCCATTTATTGTGATACAATCTGTAAAAAACCTGGTAACTGGCATGTAAAGGCTTAACGCCAATGCGTCTGGGGGATTTCTTTACATACATACCCTCTGTATAGCTCATTTCCTTTTCAGAGAGTTCAAAATAGGCACCAACTATTGCAAGTGTTTCAATATCAACATATACTCTTCCTTTGTAACATGGATACTTAACGCCTTCACGTTGTCTGAAAGCAATGACATAAGTTGGCCTTTCCAGGTGGGCTATGGTCTTTTCAAGACTATACTCATATAAGGCAAAATAATCTGCATCCAGAAATGTTGGCCGGTTCTTGACAATATCAAGCTGCAGTGAATTGTACAGACTACCCTGAACCACAAAGTCTACAAGCTCTTTTGCAACCATATTGTTACCTTTTCTTCCTTTGAATATTTTAATCTGATCCTCGCGCAATGATGTATAAGGTTCTTTGAAGATGTTGATGATGGCCTCAGAAAGAGATACATTTTTATTGTCCTGTTGTGTTGATTCTCTGATAAAACCTGTGTAAAAAGCAGGTTTGCGATCATAATTATCAGATATACGTTCGATGGCCTTTGTCAGGATATATATTGGATCGAGCGGTTTAACAACAACTTCCCTGATCTGAACCTTTTCAGAAGATAGCCTGATAACCAGAGATGATGTGTCAACAGATGATAATGGAATGATCGCCATCTTGTAGCCGATATGTGAAATGCCCAGTGTATCACTGTAATCATCAGCATGAACTTTCAATTCAAACCTTCCTGATTGATTGGTGACAGTTCCAGTGCTTTTATTGCTTAGAAAAATACTGGAGTATGTTAAGGGCCGCCTGGTTCTTCCATCAATAACCAGACCTTTAACTGATCTTACCTGGGTGACTTTATTTGGCTTTTTTACTAAAGGAATTAGTAAAATTTTGTTGTTTTGCTCCAGCACCTGGATGCTGTCATACCTGAAAATATCGGCAAGGTGATTTTTCACCATTTGTTTTTTATGCATCACTGAAGCGAAACGTTGTGATTGAATCTGAGAGGTATAGGTAAAAGAAAATTTTCCCTTGCGAGCAATTTCTTTTAAAAGCTGATCTATTTGTCCTGTAGTTTGTGACAAATGAATTTCCCGGTCAAGCAGGCTCTCCTGCGCCTGCAAAGACAATCCCGTAACCAAAAGCAGTGCTAAAATGAAAACGGGAAGGTGACATCGGTATCTTTCCCGCAAGCTCATAATCGGAAATTCTTACTTTCTGACTATGAGTGCCATACCGGTAGTATCAAACTGCAAACCAGCAACCAGTTTTAGCTCACTTAAAATTTCCCCAAGTGGCTGGTTCTGAAATTCAGCAGTAATTTCATCCTTGAGCGTACTTTCCAATTCAAGTGAACGGTCAAAGTGATGAGCAATATCCATGAGTGCAGAATCCAGAGGTGTCTGGTTAAAAATAAGGTGCCCGGTCTTCCAGGAAAGAACATTTGCCGAAACCCCTGCCTCAACTTTCAATTCTTTGTTTTTGAGGATATATCCTGAATGATTGGCAGCTATGCTGATTTTTTTCTGTTCTCCGTTGATTGAAGACAATTCCACCTTGCCCGAAAGAACGGATACCTTTACAGATCCATCCCCGGTTTCGGAAATCGAAAAACTTGTACCTGTGACTTTTACAACAGAGCCTCCAACAAAAACCTGAAAGGGAATTGACAAACCAGCAACCACGTTAAAAAGAGCTTCACCTTCCAAAATCACATCGCGCGAATCGCTCCCAAAATCGCTCCGGTACGAAAGCCTGGATCCCTTGTTGAGTGTCACAACAGAACCATCAGGCAGCATAATTTCTTTGATCAGTTGATCTGCATTCTCAGAAACAAATTCTGAATTTTCCTTGCTATTTGTACTGATCAACAGCTTATAAAGCCCAAAAGAAAGCCCGGCAGTAAAAATCACCAAAGCAGCAATTTTTAAGAAATAGGTATGCCAGGAAATCTTCCTGTAATTTACAGGAAACTTACCTGCAACTCTTTCGCTTACAAGCTTCCAATCTGCATCTGTATTAATCTGTTCAAATAAACGCAAATTAGTTACATGCTCCCGAATCAGGTCAAAAGATATATCATACTCACCTTCCGAATTACCTTGTAATTCATTTTCGGCACGATGATTAGCTGAACTTTCGCTATTATTCTTAAAATGTTGATCAGGCATTTTACCTTTTTTCATACTCAATCCTTTATAAGACATTTAACTGTCAAAATTCACTTATAATGGTTAATATCTTCTTTGTTAATGATTTAGTATATATCTCATTTTCAACATATTAACACGACGTAAGATTCTTACCTGGCGGCACTTTCAGGAATGTAATCCGCCAGTTTTTTCCGGAGTATTTTTAAAGCTTTGCTAATTTGGGTTTCCACTGTACGTTTAGAGAGGTTCAGTTGTTTAGCAATCTCCTCATTCCGGAGCCCTTCAAGCCGGTTCATTCTGAATATTTGCCGGCACTTCGCAGGTAATTCATTAATTATCTCATCAATCCGGTATTCAAGTTCCACTGTGTTGATCTCTTCTTCCATATTTTCCTCATGATCACGCTCGAGTTCAATGGTTTTCAGATGCCTGTCCTGAATATTTCTCTGATTCAGGTGGTTGATGCAACAATTATAAACTGACCGATACAGGTAAGACTTCAATGAGACACCAATATTTAAAGATTCACGCTTTTCATAAAACCTTACAAAAAAATCCTGAACGATTTCCCGTGCAACATCAATACCGGCAACATACCTACAGGCATAAACTACAAGAGGTGCATAAAATTGCCTGAAAATCTGCTCAAAAACTTCTCTGCTTTTAAGCTCTTTTGCCAATGGGTTATTTTGAATATGCTCCAATAGATATGTTTTTGCCGGAGAACAAATCTACAAAAAAGAGAATTAAATAACGGTCAAATCGTTAAAAGAAGAAAAATTGTTCAACAGATATGATTGATAACTTTGCCTAAGATATTATTGATCATTGCCGAAAGACCCCTAATTTTACTAATCAAACAAGGTCACAGAATTCTTCAGATGTCAGATATAAAAGAAAACATACTCACTGGAAGAGATTTTGATGCCGAATTGGTATTCAGTGCATCTCGCAGCAGTGGTCCGGGTGGACAACACGTGAATAAAGTAAGCACCAGGGTTGAACTCAGGTTTGATGTCCTTTCTTCGAAATTGCTGACTCATGAAGAAAAGAACATAATTATGAGTAAACTGGCCAATAAAATAACCCAGGAAGGTATGCTGGTGCTCAATTCCCAGTCGGAACGATCTCAATATGACAACAAATCCAAGGTAACTGAAAACTTCTACAAATTAGTCATCAAGGCGCTCACACCGGTAAAAAAGAGAAAGCCAACCAGGCCGACTCCCATATCAAAAGAAAAAAGGTTGGAAACAAAGCGAATGCTGGCAAACAAAAAGAATCGCAGGAAGGTATTATTTGATGAATAGTGCGCTAAAGCATTTCAATGGTAAATATTTCATGCCGGTCAAAAGCAGTCCAATACCTGATGGCTTTGTTGCGAACCAGTTCCCAGTATATGTCACTGTCAAGCCCATGAATCCTGCTTAGCTCCATAACTTCAGCTTCAACTTTATTCCTGATTTCAGGTTTGAGAGAAATCCTGATCTTTCTGTTTAAGTAAGTGAAATCAGCTACAGGTAGTTTAAGGGTATCTGAAGAAATGCGGATTAGTCCGTGCCCCAGGGTAGCACCTGTACTGATTTGCAAACCGTCGTTCATACAACTGAAAGGGGGAGTCATACCGGCATGTGAAACAACGCTTATTTCGTCAACACCGGCTCCGAAATACTCCCTGGCCCTGATTCCCATTTTCACACCTATAATGGCGTATATTCCAAGATGCTGGTGCATTTCATTGGCCATCACTCCAGCAGTCCATTCCTCTTTTCCATATTTCTCAACAGTAATTGTTGCGGACTTCCTGATATCACTCAAATAAAATGAAGTATCCATCGGAAACCCATCCAGAACCTGGGTCAGGTTTGTTGTTTCGCCGGTTAGAATCTTGTTATAAACTTCCCTTATTTTCATATCGGGCAAAGAATCCTTTAGAACGTATCCTACTGTTCCCTCCACCGTGTCACATTGAAAAATCTCAGGATAATGAAGAAACAATGGAATTGCTTCATCAAAGATAGTCGTTGAGAAAGGTGTCTCATGTTTAAGCAGGCTCCCGTACAGCTTCCCTGCATGTAAGTTGTGAATAAGAGCTATTGATCGGACCAAATCTTCATTATAGTGAACCAATGAGCCGGTATTTATTGTATTGATTTTTATTCCTGAAACCAAAACTGAATGGGCTGAAGCAATGTCAACATCATAATTAAAGCTGCCCTTTCTGAAGTTTGTCTGGTTGCTCCACAAAACAGCTTTCACCCTTTTGCTGAAGCCGGAACTATAATTCAGGAATGACCAGATAGTATTGAGGCTTCCCAGGCATATGAACGTAACAGGCTCCTTTGTATTCTTCAAAATATTATCAACAACTTCATTTGCAACAGGCATCTGGCTAACTGCTTTCTCGTTACTCCCCCACTCTGTTTGCAGGGCAGGTAAACATGATTTCGTTTTCACCAGCGGATCATGATTCACACCAATCGGAATTCCCTCGTGATGAAGATCATGTAATAGCGCACTTACTTTCTGAAAGCCAGTTCCTGCATCCAGCACGCCATCTGAAGCAGTAATAGCCAGAACTCTAACATCGGGCGAAGATAGGAGCATACAAATGGCGCGCAGGTCATCCAAACCGCAATCGGTATCAATTATGATATAATTCCGAGGCTTCCAGGGATGCGCTGATGCCTGTACAACAAGCAGCAATGTCACAATAATCAAGGCGAATCTTTTCATAACTCATTAACCCTATTATAATCCGAGAAAAACTATTCCCATTCCACACAAAGCAATTGCAGCACCCGCAAAAACATGTTGGTATTTTTCCAGCGTATGCAACCTGACAAAGGAAATTCCCTTAAGCATGAGCCAAACCATAACAATCATTGTAGTTATGGTGGTTACTGCAAAAATGGAAGAAATATAGGCAACTGCACCATAATTATGCTGTGCTGCAGGATACATCAGAATTGGGATCAGCGGCTCACAGGGCCCGAAAATGAATATGGTAAACAGTATCCAGAATGTCATCTTTTTCTTATTGCTCACATCATGTTCATGGGTATGTGGATGCTGCCTCCAAAGCCTATAAAGGCCCCAGGCCATATATGCAATACCAAAGGCCAGCAATAGCCAGGCCGCAATGTTTCCACGGGTTCCTTCAACCTTTTCAATACCTGAAATGGCAATTCCTGCAGCGATACCTATAAAGCCTATTATCACAGAACTCAATACATGCCCTAACCCGCACAATATTGTAATGTTTATTGTTTTCACCATGCTCCAGTTTCTTGATTTGGACATGGCCACAAACGGCAGGTAATGGTCAGGGCCTGCAATAGTATGCAACGATCCGATGGTAAGAGCCGTTACCGCGAGAACAGAGAGGTTGGTTTCCATAAAAATATAATCAAATAGGTGTTAAAATGCTGTTTTAGTGCATGTTATTAGAATATCACTATAAAATTTTTCGTGTTACTAAGATACAACAATCCTTTAAATTAAAATGTCATGCAATTGCTATCTTTGAATAAATCTGAATGAAATAATATTGTAATGAAAACCAGCAAAGAAGGAAGATACAAAAGAATACAGGAGCAATTGGAGGAACTTTTTTCTCGCAATTCCGCCACGCTTTCCAGGATGTCAACCATCAATGCCTTGTTGTATCATAAGATGGAAGGATTTTTCTGGGTAGGCTTTTATCTCCTTGATGAAGGCAAATTGATGGTAGGTCCATACCAAGGTCCGTTGGCCTGTTTGGAATTGCCATCAGGAAAAGGTGTTTGCTGGAAGTGTATTACAACCGGCAATACAATTATTGTGCCCGATGTACACAATTATCCGGGGCATATTGCTTGTGATTCACGTTCCAATTCTGAAATTGTTGTTCCGGTTCATGACAGGACCAACAAAGTAATAGGAGTACTGGATATCGACAGCAAGGAACTGGACCACTTTAACCAGAAGGATGCCGAAAACCTTAAAAAAATAGTAGCGCTGATATATAAAGGTTAAGACTTGTTGTAACCTTCAAGCAGTTCAGCTATTTTCTCGATGGAGTATGGCTTCCCAAGCATGTGGTTAAATCCCGACTCCGTGCATTCTTCAATATACATACCCGGATTGTGTGCCGTTAAGGCAATAATAGGTATATCGTTTTTAGGATGTACAAGTTTTTCACGGATGTAGCGCATGGCCTCAAATCCGCTCATTACGGGCATTTCAAGGTCCATCAGAACCAAATCAACATCATGGTGTTCTTCAAGTGCCTTCAATGCCTGCTTTCCGTTTTCCACTTCAATTGATTCATGTCCCAAACTTTTAATAATCTCCGAAACAAGCAAGCGGTTCGTGTAATAGTCATCTGCAACAATAATCTTCATACCTTCTCAATTTTCCTACACATTTATCCTAATTCACTTAATGTTCTGATAATTTTCATGCTGTTAATACTTACATGGGAGCCCTCCAGACTGATGATTTTATCGTTTTTAAATTCTGAAAGTGTTCTGATAAAACTTTCTTTAGTGGTTCCTGCCAGTTCAGCCAGCTCTCTGCGGGTGAATGGAAAAGTAAATTCTTCCTTTTTATATATGGTATCTGAAAAATACAGAATCACATCAGCTATCCTTCCGGGTAATTGCTTATGCGATTGCTCAATAAGCCTCTCAAAAATAAACAATCCTTCCTCACTCAGCGATTTGATAACCTGCCGGGCAAAACAAGCATTGCTGTTCAGAATGTCATTGAATTTTTTTAGGTCAATGAATCCGATCTCAGTGGGTTCAATTGCCGATGCTGAGAACTGGTTCATCGTGTTCCCAAAAACCGACATCAATCCGATAAACTCACCTTTTGTGGCAATTCTTAGGATAAAACTCTTTTTGTTTCTTACCTCCTTAAAAATTTTCACTAAACCCGACTTCACAAATAAAACATGGGAAACAGGTGTACGCTGGCGAAAAATTATCTCCTTTCGCTGGAATGAAACCAGATGAGTAACGGCACGCAGCTCTTCCAGCTCTTCAGAAAGCAAGCATTCCTGCGCTGAAAAATCAAATTCTTCGCCAACTGAAAGATTTGCACTCATAGAGAACATATGGATCTTTAAAATTAATCAAAAAATCCAACAGCCTGTGTTCGATTTATAAACAACCAGCATGACATTCTGTTTATTCGGGCAATTCTCAACTGGTATGCAGCAGTTCCAGCATGTTGCCAACCGAACTGATCTCAATAAAGGAAGCGCTCTGTGTCCATTCAAAGTTGCCGCCAAGGACAACAACCTTATCTGACTTTTCGAGAAGTTTTTTCTCAAGCAGTGTTTTTAAGGCATGAATAATGAAATTATAAGTATTGCCTTCCGGAATTTTTTCAGCATAAACTCCAAAAGAAAGAGCAAGTTCACGAACAACGCGTGAATCATAACATTGGGCGAATACCACTTTTCTTCCCCTGTAGCCTGCTATATTCCGGATGGTGCGACCGGTTGAAGTATCTGCAATAATTGCCCGGCAATCAAGTTCGAGGGAAGCTTCCACAGCTGACTTTGATAAATACGCGGAAGTTCTTGTACTCATTACCAGCATGGGAGTAATGTGCATATCACTCCTGCTCTTTTCAACTTCCTGTGCAATCCGCGACATGGTACTTACTGCCTCAACCGGGTAATTTCCATAAGCAGTTTCACCACTTAGCATGATCGCATCGGCCTTTGAATAAATGGCGTTGGCAATATCAGAAACTTCTGCCCGCGTGGGTCTAGGATTTTCAATCCTCGAGTGCAGCATCTGGGTGGCTACAATAACCGGTTTCCGGGCATCAATGCATTTATTGATGATCATCTTCTGAATGCCCGGAATTTTCTCATAGGGGATTTCAATGGCCAGATCTCCTCTTGCCACCATAACTCCATAAACATAAGGCAAGATTTCATCGAGATTATCAACACCTTCCTGGTTCTCAATCTTGGCGATTATTTTGATACGCGATTTCTGCTCATCCAGGATGTGCTGAATGGACATGACATCATTTTTGTTTCTGACAAATGAATGTGCAATAAAATCGATATCTTGTTCAACCGCCAGTTTAATATAATCAATATCTTTCTGACTCAACGATGGAAGGGTGAAACTGGCGCCCGGTACATTGACACTTTTTTTACCTTTTACGGTTCCGTCATTGGTAGCCATACAGATCAGGGCATCACCCGACTTTTCAATTACTTCAAATTCAATATCACCGTCATCAATCAGTATCTTTCTGCCGGGTTCAAGCTCCTCTGCAAACCTACTGTAATTCACATATATACAATCAGGAGTGGAACTTTTCGACATATCCCCCCGGATGCTGATCCGGTCGCCTTTTTTGACATCTATTTTGTAATCTGAAGGAGTTGTTCTGATTTCGGGACCTTTTGTATCAAGTATCAGGGGTATCTTATCTGAAACCGACCTGACGTTACGGATCACTTTTACGGTGTCGTCGAACGACTGATGCGCAGTATTCAGCCTGACAACGTCCATTCCGCTGTCGTATAGTTTTTCAATGAATCCCACATCACATTTGAGATCGGAAATTGTGGCAACGATCTTGGTCTTCTTAAGCATAATCTGCCTTTTAGTTAAAAAATCGTGCAAAAGTATGAATTAACTTCAAATAAATTAATTTCACCCTAAATTTATTAAAAACAGTTGGACTGGTCAAGATATTATGCAGGTTATAGAGCATTTCTAAAAATTGAGAAATCGCTTTCCGGAAATTCAGTTACTGCTTATCTGACCGATCTGGATAAACTGAAGTCATTCCTTGATATCAGGGGTCTTCAGTTGCTTCCTGAAGAAATCACCTACGAATTGTTGAAAGATTTCCTGGTGTGGGTCAATGAACTGGGTATGAGTCCGCGCAGCCAAGCCCGGCTTGTTTCCGGAATCAGGTCATTTTTCCGTTACTTGCTCATAGATGAAAGAATTGATGAAGATCCGGCAGCACTGCTTGAAGCACCAAAACCAGGCAGGAAACTGCCAGTGGTTTTAAGTATTGAAGAAATTGACAGGATCATTGCTGCCATTGACCTGAGTAAAAATGAAGGGCACCGGAACAAGGCCATCATTGAAACGTTATACAGCTGCGGGTTGCGGGTTTCAGAACTTATTGAACTGAAAATCACTAATTTGAGTTTTATTGAAGGGTTTATTAAAGTAACCGGAAAAGGTAGCAAAGAAAGGCTGGTTCCGATAAGTGAAAAAGCAATGAAAGAGATTGAACACTACTTTTCCCAATTCAGAGTTCATGTCAGTCCTGCAAAAAGTTCCGAAAACATTGTTTTCCTGAACCGCAGGGGCAATAAACTTACACGGGTGATGATATTCAATATAGTCAAAGATCTGTGCATGAAATCAGGTATAAAAAAGAATGTCAGTCCGCACACCTTCAGGCATTCTTTTGCTACCCACCTAGTAGAGGGTGGAGCTGATTTAAGGGCTGTTCAGGAAATGCTGGGGCATGAATCGATTCTAACAACAGAGATTTATACACACCTCGACCGCGAATACCTGAAGGATGTGATGTTACGTTATCATCCCCGGTCGCGAAGAGGTAAGGTTAAACCATACGGCCAAAGCAAAAAATCCGGGTTGTCAGCTTAAAGACCACCCGGATTTCATTTAATTTGGAGTAATTGACAGGAATGTTAGATTAAATCAAATCTAACTGGTATCACGATTGTTATTTTCCTGGCAAAGCCATTCTGCATAGCTGGTTTCAGTTTCAGGTTCCTCACTGCTTTGCAAACCTGTTCAGAACATTCCGAACCGATGTCTTGGAGTATCATTAAGTTGGAAATGCTACCATTGGTTTCAACGGTACACATCACTTTAACGACTCCTTCAACTCCTTTTTCAATGGCACATTTCGGATATTCAATAAGATTCTGCAGAGAAGTGCTCAGATCTAATCCATTTTCAGGAGCAGGATAAACCTCAACGTTCTTTAACTCGGCAAGATTTTCAGTGTGAGTTACAAATCCGGGGGCTGGTTTTAAATAGATGTCCGCCATCACATCAGAGGATAAACCAGTTACTTCCGGTAAAGAGTTATCAGCCATACCTGTTTGTGCAAAGGAAACTCCAAACACACAAAATAGGTATAGTGCAGATAAACAAATAGATCTAAGAATAGTCGTTTTCATGGAGGACAGTTTTATTGGTTACGGAAGGATTATGTCAATTGTCATGCCAATTCGCTTATATGCTTGTATATGTGCTTTATATAGATTTATTCTTCAAGTAATTCATCTTGATTTTGCACCCAAACCGTGCAGGTGATGTTCGTTTTCGGACAAATCTGTTTCATGAAGCAGCACGGTAAATTGCATGCTATTGCCATGGCTTGTTTTATTTTCATTCAGATATAGCCACTACAGCAATTTTTTATTAAGTTTGTGCTTTTTAAAATCAATCGGTTTATTATTAACATATTGAAAACTAAATAAATAATAAGATGTCGAACATTAAACGCGTTTACACATTTGGGGCTAAGAAAGCCGAAGGTAAAGCAGACATGAAGAATTTGCTTGGTGGTAAAGGAGCTAACCTGGCTGAAATGTGTTTGTTAGGCCTGCCTGTACCTGCAGGGTTTACAATTACAACTGAAGTGTGTACTGAATATTATGCCAACAACCATCAGCTTCCTCCCGAGTTGATGCCGGCAGTGTGGGCTGCAATGAAAAATACCGAAAGCATTATGGGTATGAAATACGGTGATGCCGAGAACGCATTGTTGGTTTCATGTCGTTCAGGAGCACGCAGTTCCATGCCCGGTATGATGGATACGGTTCTTAACATCGGATTGTGTTCGGCAACCATTCCCGGTTTCATCAAGAAGACCAACAATCCGCGTTTTGTATGGGATTCCTATCGCCGTCTGATCATGATGTATGCTGACGTTGTTATGGAAAAAGCTGAAGGACTTGAGCCTTCTGATGGGAAGGGCATTC
>CAYVBH010000039.1:0-18640 GCA_964449015.1 uncultured Bacteroidales bacterium | reverse complement strand
CAATGGGCTTTAACAAATAATCAACCGATTCATAATTATAGCTTTCAATGGCATACTCAGAATATGCAGTTGTGAAAACGATAAACGGCGTATATTCTAACTTTCCGATAAAATCCATTCCATTAATCCCGGGCATATTGATATCAAGAAATATCAAGTCGACATAATTGCTTTTTAAAAACGCCAGGGCCTTTACAGGATCGGTGAATGCTCCTGATAACTCCAAACCCGGTATCTTTGAGGCATGTATATTAATGACCTCAATGGCTTTGGGCTCATCATCCACTATAATGCTTTTGATCATGTGATAAATTTCCTCAATGCTGTTTCTTCAAATGAAAAGAAAGAGATGCTAACCATTTATTTATTTGGAATAAAAATAAGAAATTTCTGTAGAATATAAGTCTGACTTCTGATTATCTATACGGACAAGCTGCTCCTCAAAAATAACCCTTTCCAAAAATATGGTAAAAACAATTACGAAGCCCATGTGATTTTTTAATGACTTTTTTCGACTTATATAAATGTTGTGCAATTTTTAATCAAACTTATAACAATGAAGAAAGTTATTGTTCTGTTTATCCTTTCCGTTTGTAGCGTCTATACATACAGTTCAGAAATTATGAATATCCGGCTTTCAGATGGAGAAACCATCAAAGCAAAAATAGATTTGCCGGAAAATGGTAGTGAAGTACCGTTGATAGTTATTTTCGTACCTGGGACCGGACCAAACACCTATTTAAATAAACGAAAATTTGGAAATATTGAATTCAACTACTACGATTTGTTTGCGACCGAATTCAATAAAAGAGGAATTGGTTTTTTAGCATATAACAGGCGGGGAGTGGAAGTTGGAGACCAACCACCTTATTTTGATACAATAGATTCCGTAAAATATGCAAAATATTCACCCCTAAGAGAAGTGTTTGATATCGAATCAGTTATTTCAAATCTAAAAAAGGATACGCGTTTCAAACAATCAAAGATAGTACTATTAGGTGCCAGTGAAGGTACAATAATAGCATCTGTTGTTGCAGACAGAAAGGTTGAAAGAATTGACGGACTGTTACTATTTGGCTATGGCAATGATAACCTATACGATATAATTAAGTGGCAATTGTCAGGGACTGCTTCCATCATAAACCTTCGTAAGTATTTTGATGCAAACCAAGACAACGCTTTTAGCCGGGAGGAATACGAATCAAAAGATTCCATCGCTGTTTTAGCCAGAGCTAAAATCCTGAATAATGCCACCTTTGAATCACTAAATATTGAGAAAGACAGTGTTATTGATTACAAAGACTTTGCCCCCAAAACCACACCCTTTTTTGAATACCTGATAAAAATGATTGATACAGGCAATGATACCTGGATATGGAAAAATTATTTCAGGGTAACCAGCTCATGGCTGAAAGCACACTTTCAACTTGAAGCCAATAAAACACGCCTTTTACGTATAAATATCCCTATATTTATATTTCATGGAGTTGACGATGCCAATGTACCTGTTGAAGGAGTATATGACATTCAATCCAGATTCAGGAACGCAAACAAGACAAATCTGCAATGTTATACCTTTGATGGGCATGATCACGATCTGAATTACCTGGCATGGCCTTACAAAAATCAAATACCAGAAGGATTAAACTCTATTTTTAATGCAGCTGAGTCAATGTTAAATCAGTAAAATTGAGTAAATGATTTACATGGAGTCTTGAAAAATAAATTCTTTGTATGTGATTTCTCAATAATGTTTTGCGACCTGTATTTTGAAAACAACCGGATTTCAAATGATTGATAAGACTTTAACTGATGAGTTTTTAGAATTAGTCGAGAAGAACAAAAAACTGATTTACAAAGTAAGTCACATGTATTGTGATGACACAATTGACAAGAAAGATCTATTTCAGGAGATTGTTGCTAATTTATGGAAAGCATACCCAAATTTTAAAGGAAATTCGAAAGTCAGTACATGGATTTACAGGATTTCTATCAACACTGCTGTTTCCTGGATGCGGGATTACATTAAAACCAACAATCACATTGAGTATACGGATGTAATGCCCCAAATGCAGGATGAAACTTTAGCCGATGCCATATATGACCAGCTTTATTGTGCAATTGGTGTTTTGAACAAACTGGATAAGGCATTAATTCTACTTCAGCTTGATGGCTATTCATACGACGAAATTTCTGAGATAATTGGTTTAACGAAAACAAATGTTGCAACAAAAATCAGTCGAATTAAATTGAAACTGAAAAATCATTTATCTAACAAATAAATTAAAAAACATGGAATACGAAGAATTAGAATCATTATGGCAAAAATACGATAGAAAGCTTGATAGTCTTGAAGCTTTGAATAAGAAAATACTTATCGAAACTTTGTCAAAAAAACCACGACTCAAATTATTCTTATTGAAATCTAAGAGCATTTACAGTATTATCATTTACCCAATAATACTGACGGTTTTATTATATCCAAACTTTAAACATGAGAATATTGATTGGAAATTTATAGTAGGTTGTGTCTTTGCAATTACAGTATTGGTCTACTTAATTTATATCAATTTAAAAACCTACATGGCATTTAATGATTTAGATTTAGGCAATGACTCGGCCATTGAATCAGCAAGAAAAAGCAATAAAATAAAAAGTGTTTTCAAAACCAGATATAGAAATGCACTAATTACATTGCCACTGCTTTATTGGGGGATTGTATTACTCATGTGGAATAGTATATCTTTTAATACACTGACAACAGGCTTTATAATTGGCCTCTTTATTTTACTATTTTTATATAATGTTTATGGTTCTGGTATTCATAAAAAAATGATTGACAAATTTGAACAAGATATTCTGGAACTAAAAGAGTATATAAATTAATCTGTTGCAGACATGTGCGTTGGCAACCATGAAAAAAGACACGAAACGGGTCAAAATGAAATATGACAAATAACCAAATAGATAACAGACAAGAATTTAGGATTTATATTATCGTGAATCTGATATTTTCAATTCTTGGATTCACAATTGGACTTCTTTCATTAAGAGGTGTAATTACTCAAAACTGGAATTTTTTGGAAATAATCAAGCCCTATGTGGGGCTTATTGCAGTCTTTATTGCATTTGGATTAATTGAGTTTGTTATTGAACCGTCTTATGTTGAGTCAATAATAAATGAAAGAGAGATTATTATCAGGACTTTTAAACCGAATATCAGAAATGGCCTGCGATTTATTCTCATGCTCAGATATAGAAAACATTTGAGTGAGTTGAGATTAAGCCAGAATGAGTATAATGATTACAAATTGTTGATTGACAAGTGCGGTTTACGTCGCATACTGACTCTGCAAAAGATTAACAAGAGCGGGATTTATGAATCAACCGAGATTAATATCAGCCTACTTGGACAAAAAAAATACACAGAATTAATCTTATCAATCGATAGATTAAAAGGTAAGATAAATCTGAATTAGGATAAGTAAAATTAACAGTTGCCAACACACATTCTTTCGGGTAACTCCAACCACTGCTTTGTTATGAACAGGCAGGCAAACGAACGCCCTGAAACCCTGTCTGCCATTGCACAAGCCCAAACCATACAGGCAGGGACAACTGCGCATATCGATCCCAATTTTAACGAACAACCTGTAAAAAAATAAAGAGATTTGTGATTTTTTATAGGAACTTGCAACTAATATGGTAAAAATGAAACGATGACAGATTTACCTGTTCAAGAAAAATTTATCTCCGAGATTGATTCTCATCAGAATATTATCTACAAGATTTGCCATTTGTATACAAACAGCACGATTGACTTCAAAGATTTGTATCAGGATATAGTTTTACAACTTTGGAAATCGTATCCGGATTTTAAGGGCAAATCAAAATTAAGTACCTGGATCTATCAAGTCTCGCTAAATACAGCACTTTATAAATTGAGGCAGGAAAAGAACAAACTTCATTTAGATGCACTGGCACAATTTCATTATGAGCTGCCAGATATTAACGATTCTGACAAAAAGGAGCATATTGAAAAAGTAAAAGAATTACTCAGCGTATTGACTGACATTGAAAAAGCATTGATTACACTTCACCTTGATGAATATTCATATAACGAAATATCCGAAATAATGGGAATAACCCTAACAAATGTAGCTACAAAGATCAATCGGATTAAACAAAAACTAAGAATGATGTTTAACAATCAAAATCATTGAAAAATGGAAAATGACGATTTAAAAAATGTTTGGAGCACATTTAATAACAATATTGAAAGTGCTAAAAAAGTGAATAAACAGATATTAAAACAAATGATTTCAAGGAAGTCTGAGATCAGATTACAAATAATGAAGTTTCAGAGTATTTTGGGCTTTATTATAACTCCCATGGTTTTTGTATTTGTTATTATTCCAATGATTATAAATTACGAAAAGACAATCTACTTGTTAATAGGCTCAGTTTTGATTTCCATTGTGTTCATTTATGGATTTATTCAAGGTCTGAATTACTATAAACTCCTTAATTTTGTTAAACCGGCTTTTGAACCTGTAATTAAAACACAGGAGAGGATTTTAATGCTCAGAAAATTCATGGTGCAGCTACAAAAAAGTCGAAACCTGTTTTTTCCAATTGAAGCAGTTGCATTTATCTTGATTTTCTGGGATAAAATCAATTATGAACAACCTATCAAGATAGTTTTACTTGTTGGAATTTTTGTTGGGGTATATTTCTGGGGCAGGTTGAAATATAAGCTATACTTTCGTGACAGGATAGATTCAATTGAATTAGAAATGAGTGAATTGCAGGAATATAAATAAAAATGGTACCTATACGCGATCATAGTTAACAAGGGTTTAGCTTCCCTGCCTGCACTACCGTTTCACCTTCCGGTAGGCATGGCAGGCAGGGTTGAGCTCCATTATTCCCTTCGGTCATGAGCTCCCTCTGCCCGGCAATTGCGTATAGCACCGGTTGTTATGGTACTTTTTTTATTGTCAAGTAATTCTTAGGGTAATTATCATATAGAAATTCACTGTTTTATTATCTCATCAATCTTTTTATAAAAATCATCTCCTTCTCCTGTATACTTTCCAATAATTTTGCCATCCTTATCAAGAATGAACTTCGTTGGATAACTCGTCACTCCATACAGAGTAGAAATATCATTTTTTGATTCATCATTTAACACATGTATCCAACTAAGCTGATTATCTTTTATAGCCTTTTCCCAGTTTTCTTTTTTATCATTGCATGCGATTCCAACAAATTCAAATTTATCTTTATGTTTTTCGTAATATTCTTTCATTTTTGGCATCCCAAACAGGCAAGGGGCACACCAAGAACCCCAGAAGTCAAGAACTACATATTTTCCCTTTAGATTATTAAGAGCAAATGGTTTGTTTAAATTTGAAATTTGTTCAAAGTTGGGCGCAATATTTCCTTTTTGAGTGTTAATCCATCCGGATACCGTTCTTTCAAGAATTTGTCCATATTCAGACTCTCTTGCATTTTTAGATAATGAATTCAGGTATTTTATTACGGTATCTTGGGGCACATGACTTTCCAGAAAAAATCTAGGTGCCAATTCATATTCGAGGTGTTTTTTTGCCCATTCAGTTCGTAATGGAGCTACAATGTAAAATCTTAAACTATCAAATTGTTCAGTAATATGATATGATTTCTCAGGATTCGTTTTTCGCAAAACCCATGATTCATAATGCAATCGGGATTCTTTCTCATAATAGGGTAACAATTCTTTTCTAATTTCATTCTGCTGTATACTAAGCTTGTTTCCTTTTATTATATCATATTCAATTGATATATCTTTTGTTTTTCCTTTTATCACAATCTCACTGTTTGGGTCAAGATGAAAACCTATATTTTTTGAACGGAATATTTTTCTTTTTATCGTTTCAATAACAGGTTTTATATTGACTTCACTTGTTTTATGGAGAGGAATTTTGATATTAACTTTATCATTGAAACAAAAAACAAATTTAAAATGATCTTCAGTCCTGTCAATGGAGTTGGAGTTAACTGCTAATAATGTTGTTCCAAACCCATCAATTTCTGCATTTATTTTGCTATTCCCAAATTTGCTGTTTACAACAATAAATAAGAAGGCAATTATTAAGATTGAACTTATGGCAATCCCTATTACTTTCAATATTTTAATCAATTTTTTCATAACAATTTGTGTATTGTTCATTAATCTATTTTACAATATAACTAATCATATAGTAATGTGGAGATGAATCTAATAACTCATCTGTATCTTTATCGTTTCTTGATAAATTTACTACTCCACAAAATCTTTGAAATCCTCTTTTCTTATCCTTCCATGATGAAGCATATACTAATAGTGGTATTTTCTCATTCAGCGTCCATTTTGTTTCAGCATAGGAACGTAAATTGTAAAAAGAATCATCATAATATTTATCAAAATGAATTTCTTCTTTAAATCTCATTCCATATGTGCTAAAATGCAAGGTCAGGGTTGTGTCTTTGGCTTCTGTAAATATTTTTATTTGGTCAATATATGCTGTGTAATAATCTTTTTCACCTTTTTCGAAATAAATATAAGTATTGTTTTGATTTAATATTGTATCTGAATTAATATTCTGACCATCTTTGAATTCATCAACTACTATTAAAAAATCATATTCTTTATCAAATACTCCTAATTTAAATTTATTAATAGAGATACCAGCAATCTCCAAAGCTTGCACTAAATCAAGATTTGTAATCTGGTCAGAATTATACATATTAATATCATCCTCTTTTAAAATTTGTATCCGTGTGTCAGACTTAAATTGTTGAGAATATACATCTCCAATTGCAAGTAAAATAGCTAATGAAATAAACAGTAATTTTTTCATAATTATATAGAATTTAGTTAATTGTCGACTTCAGTAAGCTTGCGTATAACATTCATGTATAGTATTTAAAACAGGCAAAACATAATATCATATACCCTGACTATTGAGCATCACGAATAAACCTGCTTCCAATATATTCCTGATTAAGAAGTGATGCCAAAAAAAGTTATGGATTGCAGAAATTGTGTGATGGATTTCAGGACTTAGTAATCCTTATTTACTTAGAGCCTCTCAATACGTTTTATAAATTCATCCTTATAGGTGATCCCTATCGGTATGCTTGTCCCGTCAATGAAAATATGGTTGTATTCAGTTTTCGAAATCTTGTTCAATTTGAATAAAAATAAGAAAATTCTGTAAAACTTAAATCTGACTTCAGGTTATCTATTTGCCATCTTTCTGTTATACACATAAACTGCTCATGACAATACTGATTCCAGCGGCACTAAAACTCAATCTTCCAGCTCACCGAAGGCAGTAACATGCGTCCGTCAATGGTTTCTGCTTTTTGCGTGGTTTTGTTATACCTGTCCTGAAAAGATACCGGGGAATAGAAAACATTTAGCAGCTGCAGGGCAAATTTGTTAGAACATCTGGCTTTATTAATGGTGTAGGTAACACTTAAATCGCACCGGTAGGTGAAGGGTTGCCTTTTTTCAAAAGCCCGACTTTCATCGTATATTACCTCGCCTTTAAGTGCCGATGCCTCCTGGTCAAATGGCGGAGTTCGGTCCCCGTTTTTAAAGTATAACCGGCCATTAATTCCCAGGTAGTTTAGCTTGCCGGTGTTCCATTCCTTACCTGCCAGTAAATTGGCAACAAAGTTTTTGTTAAACCTGGTACTTCTCTGAATTCCATCTCCTCCCTCATATTTTGAATCAAACAACGAAAGGGTACCCAGGTAATAAAATCCCTGATTAAAGAATCTTTCCAGGGTAAAATCAATCCCAAGATTGCGTGCGGTACCTTTACCCTCGAGTACCTTATTGAATGTGTTCAGATCAATCAGGTTGATCATGCTGAATGGTGTATTGGGTATAACAGGAACATCCGTAAGGTATTGATAAAAAGGCTCAATCTTCAGCCGCATGTTCTCGCCCACGCTCCTGTCGTACCCCAGGATGAAATGATGAGACCGCGTAAAACCAAGATCCCGGTTCGGATAAGTTATAGTACCATTTTCCTCTCTTTCTATGAAATAGACTCCGATAGGTTGCATCTGGCTGTGTTTGCCATAAGCTATACTCAATATATTTTTCTCGTTTACCTGATAATTCAGACCAATTCTGGGCTCAATGGAATATTCTTTGTTTAGAATGAAATACTGAAGATTTGCTCCGGCATTAAATGTAAGCCTATTGTTCAAACTGATTTTTGATTGTGAATAGGCCTGTATGAGCCCGGTATAATCCTTATTGTTGATGAAATTTACCGGAAGTTGAGGCAGGTATTCGGAATACCTGGTATCCATATTAAAAAACAGGTAGGAGTAATTAAAGCCGGTGCGGTTGGTGTGTTGTGCGCCAAACTTTTTATTGACAAAGCCCGATAATACGTATTTGCCTGTGAGGTTTTCAATGCGTTCACGGGTATAGTACTCACGGTCAGTATAAAGTTCCTTCTGATTATTGGATTTGGTGGTTGCGTTGGCTAATAATGAAATGCTCGAATACGTTGTTTGATTGATGAAATGATTGTATTTCAATCCCACAAAACCGGTATTCCCCTGGTCGTTTATGTAGGTGGCTCCGCTTTCAGCATCTGTCTTTTTGATATCCCCATAAGTATAGTCATCAACAGCTCCTGCGCCCCAGATACTCAGAACACCCTTTTTATGAGGAAAGTTAAGTTTAAAACACAAATCCTGATAGACCGGTATTCCCTCGGAAGCAGGGAGAAATGCTTTTACCAGTCCCATGGTTGAATAGCGGTAGTTAAACAGGTATGAAGGTTTTCTTCCTTTCACAAAAGGTCCTTCCGATGAAAAATCGAGTCCCAGTGCACCTGCCTGAAAAGCATGCTCCCGTTTCTCCTGGTTACCTGTGCGCAATTTCATATCGAAGACTGCTGACAATGCATTGCCGTATTCAGCCGGAAAAGCTCCGGTAAGAAAGTCTGAATTCCCCAATACATGATTGTTTAAGATTGAGACAAAACCGCCACCCAGGAAATCTTCACCTGCGAAGTGGTTGGGATTATCCACTTCGATTCCTTCAACCTTATAAATTACTCCGGATGGTGCATTGCCACGCACGACAATTCCATTCGATTCCATGTCGGCATCGGCAACACCTGCAAAAACTGAGGCCAGCCGGCCCGGATCGTCAAGCCCTCCGGCATACCTGCGGGCTTCTTCTACAGAAAAAGTTCGGGCACTGATCATACTCATCGTATTGACAGTTCTGTCTTTTCTGTGTCCGGAAACAACCACTTCGTTTAATTGAGAGATGGATTCTTTCAATTCAACGGACAATACCACTTCTTTTCCGCTTGTAACCATCAGCGATGTTATTTCATAGGGTTCATAACCCACATAGGTTACCTTAAGGTGAACCCGTCCTACAGGAATTCCCGAAAGCGAAAATGCACCCTCGGCATCGGTAATGGTGCCTTTCACCGGGTTTGTATTTACAATAAATACGGTAGCACCGGGAAGCGTAACCTGACTGGCTTCATCAATTACCGTTCCTTTGATGGTTTGGGTAAGTTGTGCAAAACTGTTCACTGCAAAAAGCAAAAGAACAATTAACAAAAATGTTTTTTGACCTGAGAAATATTGATGAGTAATTTTCATACGATGTGTTTTTAAAGGTTGTGACTTGATTTATTTCAATATTGAATTAGAAAACCGGTTCCGGGATATTTGCATATCTTTCAGATTCAGGTAAATCAATTATTTTGGAAATGGTAAGGGATTTTGTATCCACCCACACCTCCGCAATTGGCTGTAAGGTCAGGGCATGTTGAATAAGGCTGTTGCCCGCGAGAGTCCGGTCTGCTTTTCTATGAATTCCCCGGGTGATGATAATTTTTATGTCTGAACTTTTGTCTCTCTCTGACCCGACATGACATGCCTCATTATCAGGTTTGATCATGGGTATCTCGGAAATGTACATGTCTGCAGGGAGTACGTAGTTGATCAGTTTATTTTTCCCTGCTGCCTTGTGCATAATCAGGCTGTCAATTGTCCCGGAGCTTTGAATGAGCCCCGATAGCTTTGTGAATTCGACCTCTTCGGTTTTATAAATTGACAGCCAGGTTCCTTCAGCGCTTGAACAAGAATATAACTGTTTGATGGAAAAAATTTCTATCCCAATGGCAACCAATAGGGCTATGGCGGTAACCACAGCATATTTCACCATGATGTTGATGCGATTTATGCCTGCAGATAAGCTTTCAGGAATGCGGAGCCAGTCGGGCAACGGAAAAAACATGGCGGTTCCGGCTTTATAGGAAGCATATTCTTCACCGAATTTCTGCAGGCATTCCTTTTCTTCTTTGCGTGCCAGCCAATAATACACAAATAAGAGGGTAACATAGAAAAACAAGGTTAGATAGCGGGGCCACAACAGCAGTAATCCAAAACTGCACAAGGCAAAAGCCGCGTACTGAGGATGCCTGACATATTTGTAAATGCCCCCTGTTACTGCTTTCTTCAGAAACAGTTTTGCGTAATAAATCTGAAAGGCACAAATCAGGAAAAGAATCAGCCCCAGTGTTGCAATGACTACCCCAACGGCGGGTATGCTGCTTAATAAAGCTGATTTGGTGTCGACAACCAGGTGCGGCATAAAAAATCCCGTCATCCAGGCTAAAAGTGGAAACCGGCTTAAAAAACCCAATCCGGGTTTGTATACCGAATAGAAATACATGGCAAACGGACTTGCCATATAAAAAAATTCAAAGGCAATCAACAGATAAACGCCAATTACCGAAAATTTTGCTGCTGTTGTGTTCAATTTATCTTTCATCTTGACTCTTTTAAAATTCCGAATCAAAACTACAGAGGGGCCAGGCGGCCAAAAACTTTTTTCGATCTATGCCCGCAGGTTAACCATGAGTGGATGGCTGAAGAAGATATCCGGGTAAATTTCCACTTACCGGGTGAAAGGCAGCATTTGCCGTCAAACATGCCTTACATGACGAAAAAATCCATCGGGATAACTGATTTTTAATACATTTGAATTCTTTATGAGCGTAGAAAATAAAATAGAGCAATTGTTCCGGCACCGCATATTGCTACATGCCGGGTTTTGGACAACCACCCTGATTTTTGCCATATTGGGTGAAGTCAACGGAGAAAAAGCAGCATTGAACTGGAAGGATATATTGCATTTTTCGGTTCATTTTATTGGCTTCATAGCAGCCACATATATTAATCTTTATTTGCTGATCCCGCGCTTCCTGGTTTACCGCAAATACCTGCAATACTTTACACTGGTGTTTCTGTTGGCTGCCACTTCCACCTTACTGACTCAATTGCTGCAACAGTTCACCAGTGCATACCTTCTTCATTATGAATTTGAAGAGGATCTTGTTTTCCTGTTTTTTCATATTTCGTTTTATTGTTTTTTCCTGATGATGCTGACCTCCATGTTTTATTTCCTGAGAAGAAAGATGAGTTTGCAGGAGATGGGGGTTAAGTTACGAGAAGTTGAAAAACAGCAGGTGATGTCGGAATTAAAAGCACTGAAATCACAAATCAATCCGCATTTCTTTTTTAACACGCTCAACAGCATTTATTCCCTGTCGCTTGAAAACAGTCCGAAAACTCCTGAGGTTGTGCTCAAGTTATCGGGATTGATGAGATACGTTTTGTATGATAGCAGTTCCGACAAGGTTTCTTTGAAAAAGGAACTGGAATTTGTAAAGAACTACATTGATCTTGAGAAATCCCGTTTTGAAGATTCCGTAGATGTTCACTTTGAAGCCGACGAACGAAAACTGGAAAACATTACCATTGCACCATTGCTTTTTATTCCGTTCATTGAAAATGCGTTTAAACACTGCAATAAAACAGGTAAAAATATACCCGAGGTGAGAATTGTTTTTGAAACGGCCCGTCTTCCAAAGCTGGTGGTTCTGGTCGAAAATACAAAAGAAAAGTCACCTGATAGTAACACCACAGTAGGCGGTGTGGGCCTCGAAAATGTAAAACAACGGTTGAATCTTATATATCCTGACAAGTATTCCTTGCAGATTCTTGATGATGGAGAATGGTTTCGGATTCATCTGGAAGTTGATTTATCTTTGGATTGATGATGAAAGAAAAAGAAAACCTGGTAAAGTGCCTGATCATTGATGATGAACCTCCTGCCCAAAGGGTGCTGGAAAAATATATCTCTGAAATACCTTTCTTAAAGCTTGAGGCAAAATGCCTGAATGTATTAGAGGCATCAGCCATTCTGCATCAGCAGGTAATTGATTTGATTTTCCTGGATATCAATATGCCGAAAATGACCGGCATGGAATTTCTGCGAACCCTGAAAAATCCTCCACAGATAATAATTACAACAGCCTATAGTGAATATGCCCTTGAAGGTTATGAGCTGAGTGTAACGGATTATCTTCTAAAGCCCTTTGGCTTTGAACGGTTTTTTCAGGCAGTGAACAAGGTATCGGAAAGAATTCATCGCCATGTAACAACTGATAATGCTCAACAGGACAGGAATACCCAAACACTGTCTGATGAGTTTATTTTTGTAAGAGAGGATAAGAAAAATTACAAGGTAACTATACAGGATATTTTATACCTGGAATCTGTAGGCGATTACGTGAAAGTTCATACGAAGAACAAAACCTACCTGGTTTATCAGACTCTGCTGAATTTTGAAAAACAACTCAATCCGGGTCATTTTATGCGCATTCACAAATCCTTTATCATCCCGTTTAACCGCATTGATTTAATTGAAGGCAATACCGTAAAAATAGCCGGGCAATCTGTTCCTGTCGGCGTTACCTATAAAAAGGCATTTCTCGAGGCCCTGCAGCGGTTTAAGGCACTTTAGCAAAAATAGTTTTTCAGTCCTCTTGCCTTCAATTCCTATTAATTTGTTCCCGGTAAGGTGAAGATGAATCTGCTTCCTTTACCGGGAGTACTTTCGGCGCGAATCTGTCCCCCGTTTCTTTCAACAAACTCCTTGCAAAGCACAAGACCCAAACCAGAACCCTTTTCATCATTGGTTCCCATCGTAGAAATTAATGTATTTGAATTAAAAAGGTTATCAACCACGTCTTTTGTCATCCCAACTCCATTATCGACTATTTCTATTTCAACAAAGAAATCTTTTTTGTGGATGATAATTTCAACGGTACCCCGGTTTGGTGTGAACTTTATCGCATTCGAAAGCAGGTTTCTGATAACCAGGCTGATTGAATCTTCATCGGCAAACACAGAATGCTCATTGTCAACATTGAAAAGAATTTGAATTTCCTTGCTGTTTGCACCGGATGCCAGTAATTCAATATTATTGCTGATAACCGTGTTGATCGTAAAATGCTTCGGATTGAGTGATATTGCATTCGTCTGGCTCAAAGACCAGTTCAGTAAATTTTCAAGCAGGCCATACGTACTTTTGATACCTTTTTTCAAACTTTCGATGAGAACATCTTTCATTTTTTCATCGGATTCCTCACCACTATAGAGCATCTCGAGAATAGGCAGGAGATTGCCTATGGGTCCGCGTAAATCATGGGCAATAATGGAGAACAGTTTGTCTTTTGTTCGTAACAACTCCTGAAGCTGGTTTTCAGTCTCCTTTTGTCTGGTGACATCAATGTGGGTACCAACAGTCCTGAGTGGATGGTTTTTGCTATTTCGCGACACAACCATCCCATGATCAAGAATCCATTTCCAACTGCCATCCTTGGTTTTTATCCTGTGTACTGTCTCATAATAGGGAGTTGTTCCATTCAGATGTTGGGTCAATACCTCCATGACCATGGGCGCATCATCGGGATGCATTAACTTTTCCCAGGTGGAGACATGGGATTCAAGATCACTGGGTTCATAGCCAAGCATGGTAAACCAGGTATCGCTGAAATATACATGACCGGTCTCATTATTCCAGTCCCAAAGGCCTTCTTTTGCCCCACTGATGGCAAGTCGCAACCTCAATTCACTATTTTCCAGTTTTTGCATGACCTTCCTTCGTTCAAACGCCATAGAAACACTATTAGAAACAGCCCTCAGCAGATCCATTTCTTCATCTGTCCATGTTCTGTTGATAACACATTCATCAAATCCGATGAAACCATAAAATACATTTTCAACATATATCGGGTAAACAAGGGTAGACTTTATTTCCTGCGGTTTTAGAAAATGAATTAAATCCGGCGGCAGCTCTGAAATATTGGTTGAAAATATCCGGCCTTTCTCAATAAGAATTTGTTTCCATGAGGGTATTGAACTGTATGGAATTCCCTGCAGGTTCCCTATTTGATGTGAAATGCCATTATTGCACCATTCATAAGTATTGCTGGATGTGGCACCATCCTGATCATCTTCACATATATAAACACGGCTAACCTGAGTATGCTCCCCAATAAGCCGAAGTGCATTATTCAGCACAAGTTCGATATTTGCAAGACTGTTGAACTGCTGGGAAATATCAGCAAGCAACTTTTGTTGCTCAAATAAATAGTTTACTTTTGATTCAGCCTTTCTTAAAGAAGTAATATTGGTAGCTGTTGTAAGAAAAAATTCATAAGTCTGCACCCTGAATTTTTCAAAAAAAAGGAAACAGTTCAACAGATCACCTGATTTTGTCTTGACAATTGCTTCAAAATTCTCCAGGCGGCCTTTTTCTCTATAAATCTCAGTTGCTTTATTGTATTGTTCATCATCATAAAACAAACCTAATTCTAAAGATGATAAACCCAGAATCTCCATTCTTGTATAGCCTAAAGTATCCAGAAACAATTTGTTCACATCTATAAAACCTGTATCAACCCTACTTATTGCCATCATAGCAGGACAATTTTGAAATACTGCCTGAAATTTCTCTTCCGATAGTTTCAAAGCTGAAAGGTTTCTGCTGACACCAATTAATACCTGTTGTGAATTCCAGATACCCGGAAAAACCCTTGTTTCAACAGGTATGTACTCGTTGCTTTTTGTGAGCAACGGTATTGGACAATAAGATTCCTCTCCGGCCATCATTTTTCTGACGGTTTCTGCGGCATCATCTCTGAATTCGGGAGGATGAACCATCAGGACGTTTTTGCCAATGATTTCCTCATCTGAATAACCCAGAATCGAATTCACAGCATTGTTGACTTCCAGAATATTGCCTTGCTGGTCAAGAATAAACAGAAAATCAATGTTATTCTTGAAGAAGTCCCTGAAATTATTTTCTATTCTTTTCTCCATTCAGCTGACTTTCTGGGTTTTACACAATTCAAATGACGATAACACAAAACCAGATCAAGATTACAAAAGGCTACAATAAATTACTAAATATTTCAATATGTTGATTCATTTTATGGCAGAACTTATACCTGTAGTCAATTTGTTTATTTCTGATCCATTCTTTACATTTAGGCACTCGCAACACCTGCCTATGAAAAAAATCTTATCCCAATCCGATAAGGATCATCTGAATCAGCTTGTGACTGAAGCGGAAAAGCACACAGATGCCCAGATTGTACTGGCTATTGTTAAGCGCAGCGATTCTTATGCCGAGATACCCTGGAAAGCATTTGCCATCGGCACCTCTGTTGCCGGCCTGCTTCTGTTTGTGCTTGATGCGGCTGTACCATTGTGGTATTCACCCACACGCGTGCTTATTGCCCTGGCGGCAACCCTGGCAACAGGAATTTCCCTGGCACTGGTGACTATCTTTGTCCCCCGGTTTGCCAGACTGTTTCTTTCATCGCACCGGGCCGAAACCGAAGTAAAGCAACATGCCGAATCGATCTTTGTTTCACACGAGGTGTTTGCTACCCGTAAACGGACCGGTGTGCTGCTATTTGTAAGCCTGTTTGAGCGGAGGGTATTCATCCTTCCCGACAAGTTTTTATGCAGCATGCTTGGCCACGATGAGACAAAAAAGATCATGAAGCCCATGTTGGTTTCACTCCGTCATCATGAGTTACGAAAAGCTTTTGAAGAAGGGTTGAATGAACTGACAGGCATCCTTCAAAACAGCAGCCGGCAGGTGCCGGATGGCCACGGTGAAAACGAACTGCCGGACGAAATCATTGAGGAGGAAGGGGCATGAAAAGAACATTACGAATCATCATACTTCTGATCCTGGCTTTGCCGGTCCGGACCTCAGCAACGGAAGTGCCCTATCTTACAGGCCGGGTGAACGACTATGCTCAGCTCCTCACTCCCCAGACCAGCCAGATGCTCTCCGACAGCCTCAGGGAACATGAAGCCTGTACGGGAAACCAGGTCGTAATTCTTACTATTTCCACACTCGACGGGGAAAATATCGAAGACTATGCCAACACGGTTTTCAATACCTGGAAGCTCGGGCAAAAAGATAAAAACAACGGCATCCTCATTGTTGTGGTGCCCGACGACAGGTGCATGCGCATTGAGGTGGGCTATGGCCTCGAAGGCACGATGACTGACCTGATGTCGAGCCGGATCATTCGCAATGTGATGACCCCGAAATTCAAGGACGGGGATTATAACGGAGGTATTGCCGACGGCGTTAGTGCTGTTCTGAATGTGCTGCAAGGAGGCGAATTGTCCGATGAAGCAGGCTATGATGACGATACTCCGGCGCAATCCATTACAGGAGGAATACAACGCCCCGATATGCCGGTTGCAGAACGCATCCTGTTCGGGTGTTTTATCTTTGGCATCATCGGACTTTTTACAATTCTGGGAGTATTTACTCCCGGCGGCACCAGCTGGTTTCTCTATTTCTTCCTGATCCCTTTCTGGGCTATGTTTCCCATTATCATTGTGGGTTCTCAGGGAGCCCTGATATGCCTGGGCTCTTACCTGTTGCTTTTCCCCATCGCCAAACTGTTCCTCAGAAAAACCAAATGGTATCAGAAGGCTAAGAAGGACCTGAACCAAAAGGGAAAGGCTTCGATAGGGGGCTTCACATTCAGTAGCGGCGGCTCCGGCAGTTCATGGAGCTCCGGCGGCGGATCAAGCTTTTCAGGTGGCGGCGGGTCGTCAGGAGGAGGAGGTGCCTCGGGAAGCTGGTAAGAAAACAAATTACGCATTGTTATTGTTCCTTGTTAATTGTTAATTGCTAATTGTTCATGTATTTTTGCACCGCAATCAGGAAATTGTTTTAGTGGCTTTATCAGAACTCATACAGCTTTACTCCGGACATCCCGCAGCAACCAATCTTCAAAAACTGCTGGCAGAAGACGGGCTTAAAAAGATTCACTGTGAAGGACTTGCCGGCTCATCCAAAAGCCTGCTGATGGCTTCAGTTGTGTCTGCACTGCCTGGTATTCACCTGGTGGTGATGCCCGAAAAAGAAGATGCAGCCTATGTTTACAATGACCTGGTTAACCTGCTGGGAAGCGACGACGTGTTGTTTTTCCCTTCCTCATTTAAAAGATCGGTTCATTACAACCAGATCGATAACGGCAGCGTGATCCTGCGCACCAACGTAGTGAACAGGCTGGGCTCGGGCGAGCAACAGGTCAACGGCAATTACCTTGTTGTGGTTACCTATGCCGAAGGACTGGCCGAGAAGGTGATCACCCAGGTGAAGCTGAAAAAGAATACGCTGCAACTCAACAAGGGTGAAAAGATATCCATCTCTTTTATCAGGGAAGTACTGGAAGAATATCACTTTACCGATGTGGACTTCGTGTATGAACCCGGGCAATATGCCATCAGGGGCAGTCTGGTGGATGTTTTTTCCTTTGCCAGCTCCGACCCCTACCGCATCGACTTCTTTGGTGACGAGGTTGAGTCCATCCGCACCTTCGACGTGGATACCCAGCTCTCCAAAGAAATACACGAAAAAATCAGCATCCTGCCTAATGTTCAGGAACTCAAGCGCGAGGATATCAGCGAACCCCTCACAGATTACCTGGATGCAAAATCTGTTGTATGGATCAATGACATCCGTTTCACGGCAGATAAACTGAACAGCATCTATGATGAGATTTCACAGCGGGCCAATAAGAGTGAGGAGGTCCTCCCGCTTTCTGAAAGTCAATTGACTACCGGCCATTACCTCATCAGCAAACTTCCGGAATTCAAAGTGGTGGAATTGACTGCCCGGAACTTTTACCCGGGCAGTGTTCAGGTTACTTTTAATACGTTGCCGCAACCGGCTTTCAATAAAAATTTCAACCTTCTGGCTGACGACCTGCTGATCCTTACCGAAAATGAATACAAAAATTACATATTAAGCGACAGCGAAAAGCAGATTGAGCGTTTAACGGCTATATTTCATGACATCAGCAAATCCATCCGCTTCACCCCTTTGCTCAAAACCCTGCACGAGGGATTTATTGACCGCGACCTGCTGTTTTGCTGCTACACCGACCACCAGATTTTTGAACGGTACCACAAATACACGCTGCAGAATTATTTTTCAAACCGCGGCACCCTGTCGCTTAAAGAACTGAAAGGATTACAACCGGGCGATTACGTGGTGCATATTGATCATGGCATTGGCAAGTTTGGCGGGTTGGAAAAAATTGAAATCAACGGCAAGGTTCAGGAATCCATCAGGCTGGTATACCAGGACAACGATGTTTTGTATGTGAGCATCCACTCGCTGCACCGCATATCCAAATACAAGGGGAAGGACAATGAGCCGCCG
>CAYVBH010000038.1:0-18865 GCA_964449015.1 uncultured Bacteroidales bacterium | reverse complement strand
ATTATGAATTATAACCCGGGTATGGATCAAGCCCGATACATTGCGTTAAAAATGACCAACGATGATCATTTAAAAGTGAGTGTAAAAACCCTGGAAGAAACCTATAAACGGTTTTTCCCTGACGAGATCTTCTCATCGTTCGTATTGCAGGATACCTATTACCAACAATATAATATTGACAGACTTTTTCAACAGGCAACCCTTTTGTTTTCTGTCATTGCCATCTTCATTGCCTGTATGGGTTTATTTGGGATATCTGTCCTGGATCTTACTTCACGCACAAAAGAAGCCGGGATTCGTAAATCCGTCGGTGCAACAGGCCTTTCCATTGCCGGATTATTTGTCAGAAACAACCTGGTTATTATTGGCATATCGTTACTGATTTCCCTGCCCCTTTCTTCATATATAATGCAAAAATGGCTGGATGGATTCCCTGTCAGGATTGAGCTGGATTGGTGGTTTTATATTCTTCCCGTCTTATCCGTGATTGTAATTGCACTTTCAGCCATAAGTATGAATATGTTTCAGATTGCCCGCACCGATCCGGCCATATCGTTGCGGTATGAATAGTGTAAACGTTGGATGATATAAGAACTGATCTTTAATGAACTTATCCTCTTGCAAAATTTGATCAGAAAAGAACATGATTATAAATTACCTTCTCATAGCCTGGCGAAACCTTCTTAAAAACAAGGTTTTCAGTTTGATCAACATCATGGGTCTGGCCATTGGCATAGCCATTTTTGTGATTACCATGCAATACGTGTTTTTTGAGCGCAGCTATGATAAACAATACCGATATGCCGACCGAATGTTCAGGGTTACCATTGATGGATTTGAGGAGGGAAAGCTCAGCTGGCAGGATGCTGAATCGTATTATGCGTCGGCTCCGGCATTAAAGGCAAAGTATCCTGAGGTTGCTGATTATGCAAGAATTTTCCAGTACTTTCCAGGCATTATTGTCGCAGAGAATCGAAAATTCGAGCCGGAGAATATCTACCTGGCAGAAACTTCCTTTCTCAAATACTTTGATGTTGCGATTCTTGAAGGAGATACCTCCACCTTGTTGGATAATCCCAATACAGCGATATTGTCTTCGTCGATAGCAAAAAAGTACTTTGGTACAGCCAGTCCCGTAGGAAAATCCTTTTATGCAGATAAATTACTCCTTACAGTTACCGGCGTGTATAAAGATTCACCGGTGAATAGTCATATTCATTACGATATGCTCATTTCGCTCGGAACCGGAAAAGCTATTCGACAAGATGTATTTACTGATAAGTTTGGTAACAACAGCATGATAACCTATCTGATCATGCAGGAAATGAAGGATTATAACTCCATCATTCAGAAAATTTATAGCGATACCACCCTCATTCCCTGGAACAATGAACATCACTTACTCCAACCTGTGAGGGACATCCACCTGTATTCCCATAAGACCTACGAAGCTGAAGCTAACGGAAGCTCCCGAACAGTAAGTTTTTTATTCATCATTGGATTTATTTGTGTGATCATCGCCTGGTTGAATTATGTTAATCTTACCACGGCACGATCGGTGGAACGGGCAAAAGAAGTAGGAATACGCAAGGTGTCAGGTGCTACAGTCGGTAGTCTGACCTTTCAGTTCATCATGGAATCGCTGTTGTTGAATATCCTGGCAGTACTGGCAGCAATGACTCTGCTTCAGATCACAATGCCCCTGTTGCGGAATCTGTTGCAGCTTGATGCTGTGTTTAGTCTTCACTCATTCTTTGCTGTATTGCCCTTTGCTACATCAATACTTTTTTCCGGTATGTTACTTTCTGGCATTTATCCGGCTATTACCCTGTCAGGCTTTCAGCCGGTTGATGTACTAAAAAGGATTTATAGAACCGGTCAGGGCAACCTGATGAGAAAAGGATTAACCGTGTTGCAGTTCACAGCTGCAGCCGTAATTATTGCGGCAACCCTCGTAATTTTCAGGCAGAACCGGTTCATGATGACACACGACACAGGTTTCAATATGGATCAGGTAATGGCCGTTAAGTTTCCGGGATCTGTTGAAAATGATAGAGATTCCGTAAGTATAACTTCATTTTACAATGAGATCAGCAAGTTTTCCTTTATTGATGGATATTGCACTGCCAACACTTTGCCGGGAAGAGGAGTTTTTGATCTGGATTCCAGGTCTGGCGTTCATCGTATGGGGGATGATAAAAATGAGGGTAGTACCATTTATTACGAAACCAGTATTGATGAACAATTCCTGGACCTTTTACAAATTAAACTGGTTGCCGGCAGGAACTTTTCATCATCATTAGCCTCTGATAGACAAAGTATATTGATTAATCAATTGGCTTGTTCTTTGCTGGGATTTGATTCGCCCGCTGCTGCCATTAATCAAAAAGTATACATGGGGGGAAATTACTTTGATGTTGTGGGTGTAGTAAAGGACTTTAATTATCATTCCTTGAAAAGTCCGGTGTATCCTTTTATAATCCATTATGATCCAACAAACAGATATGCGCGGTTTTTTGCCTTCAGATTCAATAATGTTGAAGCGCTGGATGCAAAAATTAAAGCAGTTGAAAAAGCTTACAACCGTTTCTTTTCTGAAGACATCTTCTCATCTTTTGTTTTGCGTGACGCATATAATAAGCAGTACATTAATGATGTTTTATTTCAGCGCGTAACCCTGCTGTTTTCAGTTTTAGCCATATTTATTGCCTGTCTGGGATTATTCGGAATATCATTACTTGAAATATCTTCACGAACAAAGGAAGCCGGTATTCGCAAATCTTTAGGAGCAACAGGTTCTTCAATAGCCGTCATTTTTATAATCAGTAATCTGAAACTCATAGGCATTTCATTGCTGATATCCATGCCAGTGGCTTACCTGACGATGAGTAAGTGGCTACAGGGCTTCCCTTCGAAAATTGAACTGGGCTGGTGGTTTTATGCTGTTCCTTTGTTGCTGGTGCCTCTAATTGCATTATCAGCAATTTGCGTGAATATGGTTCGTATTGCACGTACCGATCCTGTCAAATCATTGAGATATGAATAAAAATGACGACTGGGAAAGATAATGTTTGCAGCATACTGATTCAGTATGCGGGACTTTTCAATATGTGATTGCTTTTAACTTATTCCGCTGCGCCTGTTATTTCGTCTCTGAAGAATAACTGCGGATCATCCCCAGCAACATTTTGGAGATTTGCTCATATCCATCATAAAACTCCTTAAACTGCGTTTCGTCGAGTAAGCCCAGATCTTTTAATGTTTCTAGAAGTGCCACCGATTCAAAAACACTGCCCCGCGCGATGGTCAGGTAATGCTTTTTTTCAGTATTGTTCATCCGGCCTGTTCCCTCCACCAGATTCAGAATGATGCTCAGGGTAGCCTGTTTCCACTGATCCCTTATGTATGGATCCATGGTAGCATGTTCAAGAACAAATTTCAGAACTTTTGAATTGCTGTTCTTTACCACCTGGTACACATCAAGCTTCTCGAAATCGAACATGTGTTTTATATATTTTCAGTCTATTCTTACCTGCATTTTGTGATCAATCCCTGTTTGATCAATTCGTGATCCCATTGGGGATTACTTCGTGATCCCATTGGGGAGATCCCAGCAAAAGAAAAACAAGGGTATCATCGCTGCGCGATGATGGTTCTTTAATCTTCAGGTGAACTCAAGCGAGCTTGAAGTTCACCTGAAAACTAAAGAACCTCGCCCGGCGAGCCGGGCGATTGTTTTTCTTTTGCGGAGAGAGGGGGATTCGAACCCCCGGTACCAGTTACCCAGTACGACAGTTTAGCAAACTGTTGGTTTCAGCCACTCACCCATCTCTCCCGGTGCTGAAATTTGCTATTTGAAAGTTTCACAAAAGTATAAAATATGATCGCAATCACAAAAGTTTACAAAAAAATGTTTGTCATCCTGATTTTGGATGTTTGTACAAAGTTTTGCTATTTTGTAGTGTTATTTTTTTCTGAAAGTTATTAACCAATTACAACATTATGAAAGCCCTGTACTTATTAACTTGCATGCTGTTTCTTGTAAGTATTTCATCAAACGCACAATTGATTGACGTTAAAAAAGCCATTAAAAACAAATCGGTCGACCGCGCCAACCAAAGAACCGAAGATGGTATTGATAAAGGACTCGATGCGGCCGAAGATGGCGTGAAGAGCATTTTCAAAAAAGACAACAATAATAAAACGGATGATGAAGAATCTTCAGAAGAGAATTCCGAAGAAGCTGAATCAGAGGACAATGAAGAAGTCGGCGAAACCAAAACTGCAGCAAAACCTGTGCAACCAAAGCTTGAATCCTATACAAAGTATGATTTTGTTCCCGGTGACCAGGTTCTGTTATTCGAAGATTTCTCTCAGGATGCGGTTGGCGATTTTCCGGCATTGTGGACTACCAACGGATCGGGCGAAATCCGCACCCTGAACAATTACACTGGAAATTGGCTCTACATGAATTCCGATGACAATGTTTACTCCCTGATGAAAGACCTTACCCTCCCGGATAATTTCATTATAGAATTCGACCTTGTGCCCACCGGTAAGGGAGATGATGACTATTGCGGGATGTATATGACCTTGTATCAGGGTGAAGGCGAATATCTCGACGATGGCCTTTTCCCTGGAACGGGCGGTGCTCATGTTACTGTAACTACTAATCACTGGTCGGTGCAGTCCTATGCCGACGGCGCAGGCCAGATGCTTGATGGTCGTACTGAAATAGCACCTGTTGAGCTGAACAAATCCAATCATGTGATCATTTGGGTTCAGAAACGCAGGTTGAGAATTTATCATAGCGGTCAGAAAACCCTTGATCTGCCAACAGTTCTATATCAGCAGGTTAAATACAACCGTCTTCGTTTCTCACTTTGGAGCCAGAATGGCTACCCATATATTACCAACTTGCGCATGACATCTGCGGCACCAGATATGCGAAGCAAATTGCTGACGGAAGGAAAGCTGGTTAGCTACGGTATCTATTTCGACATCAACAAAGACATTGTAAAGCCTGAATCAAACGGCACACTGAAAGGAATTGCCCAGGTACTTACCGAAAATCCTGATGTGAAAATAAAAATTGTAGGACACACGGATTCTGACGGTGCGGATGCGGCTAATCTCGACCTTTCTAAACGCCGTGCTGCTTCAGTAAAAACTGAGCTGGTCAAAACTTTTGGTATTGATGCCGGCCGGATTGAAACCGATGGCAAGGGTGAATCCGTTCCTGTTGCTGCCAATGACACCCCAGAAAACAAAGCCCTGAACCGCAGGGTTGAATTTATTAAACTTTAGATTTTTAGTATCTTTAATTGCTATAGGGTTCATCCGGCCGGGTTTTCCGGCCGGATGAACTTTTTTATAGGGTTGACATATTCAAAATAGTGACGGAATTTCCATTAACGGACTGATATCGTTGATGAAAGAAAAGGATTTGGAACGGCTTTGCCGTATAATTACGAAAGAAAAAAATCGTTATGCGTTTTAAAGAAAAACTACTGTATTCTCTTGTCGGCCTGGTTGTCTTGTTGTCACTTGTTTCATGTGAGAAGGATGACAACAAAGATAATGATATTGAAACCAGCAAATGGATATACGATAACATGAGTGTCGTTTATTATTGGCACGAAGAGATGGCTGATTTGGAATATACACCATCCGGCGACCCCAAAAAATACTTCAGCAGCTTGTTGAGCAATCAGGACAAATGGTCGTACATTACCGATGACTATTCAACTGTTAATAAGAAATCCACCACCGACCTTTCTGCCACCATGGGTTTTAAGCCATCATTCTTTCTGGTGGGTTCCAGTGATGTAATAATGGTAGTAAATTACGTTTATCCGGGTTCGGCTGCAGAAGAAGCCGGATTAAAGCGGGGTGACATCATTCTCTCTGTGGATAACAAGGTAATGAATTCATCAAATTATTATGAGGTGTTCTCAGGCAGCAAGTATTCGGTTCAGCTGGGAAAGCTGTTAGGAAATACTCTATATCCGACGGGCGTATCACTAGATCTGGCAGCTAAAATTATTTCCGGAGATCCTGCTATATATCACAGCATCATTAATATTAATGGGCAAAAGATAGGTTACCTCGTGTATGTTGAATTTTTATCAGGTGACGAAAACGAATTCCGCGATAACCTGGATGCTATTTTCACTGAGTTTAATGCAGCCGGTATTTCCGATTTGATCGTTGATCTGCGTTACAATCCGGGAGGTAAAGGTGAAGAGGCTGTTCACCTGGCTTCTGCCCTTGCCCCTTATGAGGTGATTCAGGAAGAGGAATCACTGGTACATCTTGAATACAACAATCAGCTGAGCAACCTGCTGATCGCAAAAGATCTGGAGGATCGCTTTGAACATAAGTTCACCAGTGATGCTGTGAATTTGGATTTGGATCGTGTTTTCTTTCTGACTACTTCAGAGACTGCATCAGCAAGTGAATTGGTAATAACCGGACTGGAACCCTATATGGAAGTCATTCAGATTGGAGATTCCACTTCAGGTAAGTGTTACGGTTCATGGGTTATTCCGGATGAAAATGAAGAATGGGCTATTGCTCCTATTGTCTTAAAATACTCCAATGCATCGGGATTTACCGATTTTACGGATGGGCTGGTTCCGGATTACTATATGAAAGATAATATTATTGAGGCCAGACCTTTTGGCGATATCACTGACCCCATGTTGGGAAAGGCTGTTGAGCTGGCTTCCGGAGTGAGCCTTGCAACTCAGGAAGCGGCGATTTTAAAAAGTACCCGGAGTTTCAATTCAATCATTCCACACCAAATGGAACTTGAAAAGCGTTTGGTATTCGAAGGGATTGACAGATTACATGCGAACTAAGTACAACCAAACTTTTTAAAAAGGAACCTCGTCAGCATACTCAGCCCCGGCTCCGTTGTTTTTGCTGAACCCGTCGCCAATAATATTCTTATTCATCTTTGAACCTTTTGTAACTGCAACTGGTTGCATTTCAGCATCTGCAAGTGGTGCGAGGTAGTCTTCCTCAAGTTCCGTGAATTTGGCAAAATCATCTTTGAATTTAAGCAGTACATCTCCGATGGGACCGTTACGGTGCTTGGCAAGAATTATTTCGGCAAGCCCGCGCAGCGAGTTTCCGTTTTCATCTTCCATGAGGCCGTATTTTTCAGGCCGGTGAATGAACAATACCATGTCGGCATCCTGCTCAATGGCCCCCGATTCGCGAAGGTCGGATAACTGTGGTCGCTTGGAGCCCGAACGGATTTCAACCGACCGGTTCAGCTGTGACAAGGCAATAACCGGAATATTCAGCTCCTTGGCAATTCCTTTGAGTGATCGTGAGATGGTGCTTACTTCCTGCTCACGGTTGCCTCTTGTGTCGGGCGTTCCGGTCATCAGCTGCAGGTAGTCGATGATCAGGATATCCATGTTATGCTGCCGTTTCAGCCTTCTGGCTTTGGCTCTAAGTTCAAATACCGAAATGGCAGGAGTATCGTCAATAAATATAGGTGCCTCATTCAGTTTCCTGATTTTATAATCGAGCTGTTCCCACTCAAAGTCGGCCAGTTTGCCGTTTCTGATTCTGTTTGAAGGGAGTTCTGTTTCGGCTACTATAAGTCTGTTCACCAACTGCAGTGAGGCCATTTCCAGAGAGAAAATAGCTACCGACCGGTTGTGTTCAACAGCCATGTTGCGTGCCATGGAAAGCACGAAAGCTGTTTTTCCCATTGAGGGACGGGCTGCAATGATCACCAGGTCGGAGTTCTGCCAGCCATTGGTCATCCGGTCGAGCTTGGTAAATCCCGAGGGAATTCCAATCAGGCTATCGGCACGCTTGCTGGCCTCTTCTATCTGGAAGATAGCTTCTTTTATAAGCACGCTTACCTTCTGTGATTCCTTTTTAATGTTTCCCTGTGCAATATTGAACAACTCAGCTTCCGAGAAGTCAAGCAAATCATCCACATCGGTGCTCTCATCAAATGCCTTCGATTGGATTTCCGATGATACCCTGATCAGTTCGCGCTGAATGTGCTTCTGGGCAACAATACGGGCATGAAATTCAACATGTGCAGCCGAAGCCACCCGGGAGGTGAGCTGGGTGATGTAAACCGGTCCGCCCACTTCATCAATCTGCTTTTTCTTCCGCAGCTCTTCGGTTACTGTGAGCAGGTCGACTGCCTTGTTGTTCGATGAAAGGTCAACGATGGCCTGATATATCTTTTGGTGTTCTTCCTTGTAAAAGCTTTCCGGCTTGATGATGTCAATAATCTGAAGTATGGCATCCTTTTCAAGCATAATGGCGCCCAACACGGCTTCTTCAAGCTCAACAGCCTGGGGTGGAACTTTGCCAAGTTCTAAACCAACAGGTAAAACCGAGGATGATTTGTAGGCAGGTCTCTTTTGTGCCATTGTTCTTTCTTTAGAATATCAATTTTTCAAAACCACATGGGCTGTCAAAATTAGATATTGAAAAAATGAATAGGCAACTTACCGCGATTTGTTTTTAAACAGGTTACAAACCAGCCTCCGGAATTTTGTTGATAAATTTTTAGGAGTGTTAATAGTAACCGTTTCATACGGTTTATGTAACCCAAACTTTTGAAACCCGATCCAAATACAATGTTTCAATTAAACAACAATTTGTGGCCGGTTTCTGATCTGCAATCATTTTCATAGAGAAGTCTGACCAAACACTTTATAAACAGCCTCATGACTTTTCCCATGTATATAGTATGTTTTGAGCCTCTTGTTATAATATGGGCAAGTTAATCGTCATGTACAATTCATTTGCGTAAATGTACAACTCAGCAATTAAAAGGACCTATACCAGAAAATTATCTTGTAGCGAGGAAAAACCTTAAATACTTTCGATGCCTGAAAATGTATTTCTATGAATCAAGGAGGTTAATATGAATAAGCTTGTCGTTCTTTTAGCAGGTGTTTTAATCTCAGCGCCTATTATAGTAAAAGAGAATGTGTTAGAGAAAAAAAGCAATTTAACTTGCAGTAAATGGGAGGAGGTAAAGAATACTGATGGTGTAAAAACTTTCGTAAGGTGGCATTACTACAATGATGGTTCTAAAACTAGGGAGAGAAAAGGAGAAATACAGGTGGATTGTAACCTGAAGAAAACTATAGAAATTATAACAGATGTTTCGGCAGTGAAGTATTGGATGTCGGGTGTTTCAGACAACTACCTTATTTCTCAGGCTGATAAAACAAAATGGTATACTTACACATTATATAATATTCCGTGGCCTTTTGAAAGTCGTGATTTGGTCTCCTTGTATGAGCTTAAAAATGAGCCAGGATGTAAAAGTGTTACCATATCGATTCACAGTAAGGCCGATTACATTCCACAAAAGCCTGGAATAGAACGACTGAAAAATTATGTGGCAGTATGGACAATCAATGAAACCAAACCGCAACAGGTTCAAATAGTTTTTAGTGCAATGTCCAATGTGCCTCCACTATTTTCCAGGTACATTCAGGATCCGGTAGTTGAAAAAATGTTTCATAGTAACCTGGTTCGGTTAAAAGAATTGCTATCCGCGTCGACTTGTTATTAATAATGTATCTCACCATGAGGAAATTACTTCATAATCTTAACGCTATTGGCGCAAAGCTTATTTCAATTAAAGATGATCCTGGTAGAATTGCTAATGGATATGCTCTGGGTATTTTTCTGGCAACTACACCATTCATAGGACTGAAAGTATTTATTGCATTACTGATAGCCTCGATCTTCAATTGGAATAGAGTTGCCGCGGTAATTGGTGTATATCATGTTAATTCGCTTACTGCACCATTTTTTTATGGATTATCTTTTTCAATAGGCAGAATTTTAACAGGAAGTGAACTAAAATTTCACCTGCCACAAACGCTTAATTTCCAGTCGCTTGTTCAAACTTTTATAGGAAGTACAGATTTAATAATAATTCTGACGATTGGAGGATTAATTCTTGGAATTCCAGGGGCTTTTCTGGCAAAAGAAGTCATAAAAAGAATGATCATGAGGCAAAATAAAACAATGAACAATCAGACAAATACTGATTCAACATATGCACTGGTTACTGGCGCAAGTCGTGGACTTGGTAAAGAAATTGCCCGGGAATTGGCACAAAGAAATTACAATCTGTTATTGGTTTCTCTAAGGGACGAAGGCCTGCCCGAATTATGCTCGGAAATAGCCACACAATATGGAATTAAGGTGCATTATATTGAAACTGATTTGTCTGAATCAAGCGCTGTGTTTCAGGTTGCCACATGGGCTTTGGACAAAGGCCGTATCAGTATTCTGATTAATAATGCTGGTATAGGTGGTACCAGGGCTTTTGATCAGGCATCGACAGAATATATAGACAGTATTATTCAATTGAATATCCGGGCAACATCATTGTTGACCCGACTATTGCTCCCTGAACTAAGAGGCAATAAACAGGCTTTTATTTTAAATGTGGCCAGTATGGCGTCATTTAGTCCTATTGCCTATAAAACTGTTTATCCGGCCTCAAAAGCTTTTATATGGTCTTTCTCACGAGGCCTATATGAGGAATTAAAAAATACAGGCGTATTTGTGAGTGTAATTCATCCCGGACCAATGAAGACAAATCCTGACGTAACCAGGCGGATAGAAAAACACAAATTATTTGGTAAGATAGGTCTGGTCACCACTCAAAAAATAGCCAAAGTTGCGGTTAATAACCTGTTGAAACACGATTCATTAATCATACCCGGATTTCTTAACAAACTAAACTGGTTAATGATTCAGATTGTGCCAGTTTGGATAAGGCTCAATCTGATTTCGAAAGTTATCCTTCGTGAGTTGGAAGAAGAAAAATATGCTGTAGCTTTAAAAAGTAAGTAATTAGCGAGCGAATATGAAAGCATTGGTAACAGGTGCAAATGGTTTTCTGGCTTCAAATGTAATCCGAGAACTTAACCGGCGTGGAATTCAGGTACGCGCTATGATTCGGTCTACTGCAGATTTACGCTCGTTATCCGGAACAGATACGGAGTTGTTTTATGGTGATATTACCAATATGATAAACACCATGGAGGCAGTTAATGACTGTGATGTTGTAATACATGTAGCTGCCGACACTTCACAGCGCCACTTAAGTTTAAAGCCCTACATTCATGTTAACATTATGGGCACTTTTAATATACTTGAGGCTTGCCTCAAGAATAATGTAAAGAGGTTCATTTATGTAAGTACGGCCAATACCTTCGGTTACGGAACCAAATTCAGTCCGGGCAATGAGACTACTCCCGTAAGATATCCATTCACATCATCGGGATATGCCATCAGCAAAATAAAAGCTCAGGAATTGGCTCTTGAATATGCTGATACCAGCGAGCTTGAAGTAGTGATAGTAAACCCAACATTTATGTTAGGACCATATGACATGAAACCCAGTTCAGGCAAAATTATAACCTTGATGCACAACAAAAGAATTATACCGGTTCCGCCAGGGGGGAAGAATTTCATACATGTAGTTGACGTGGCAATTGGTATTTGCAATGCCATATACATGGGAAAATCAGGATCCTGTTACCTGCTCGCGAATGAAAACCTTTCATATAGTGAGTTCTATACTAAACTTGGGAAAATCATGGGCAAGTCATTCATCCTGCTGAAACTAGACCAAAGGCTTTTAAGTGCGATAGGAACAATAGGACAGATTTCCTCAAAGGCTGGTTTCAAATCAGAACTCAATCAGATTAATGCGAAAATATTATGTGTGGGTAATTATTACAGTAGTACAAAAGCTGTCAATGAGTTAAATTTGCCACAAACACCTGTTGATAACGCAATAACAGATGCTTTGGAATGGTTTGATAATATGGGATATCTGAAAAATTAAAAAGCCTTCCCTATGCGAAGAGACAAGTCAAGTTACCTGCTTAGATTATTTGTAATAGTAATTATTCAGTTGATCTTCAAACAGGGTGATGTTACATTTTCCGGGGCATTTGAACCAAGTATAAGAAGTTTACTGATTAGCATCTATTTTATTGTATACTGGATGCTTTTTTGGGAGGCATGCAGCTTCATTTACATGAAAACCATAAGGGTTACATCAGATAAAAGACTCTGGTATCGTAAAATTTCAGTTGTTAGCCTGATCCTGTTTTTGTTTTTAGTTGTATGTTCCCTGATTTTTGGCTGGGGATACTATGTCATTGACCATTATCTGTTTGGAAATACACAGGAGGAAGTTCCATTTATTAACCCCAGATTTTTCAACCCATCCGATGTATTTACGGCTATTAATATTAACCCGGAAATGCTTTTCGGTTTTATTTTGATTTTTGTCCTGGTATATGGGGCACACATCTTCATTACTTCTATTAAAAATGTAAAAGAGCTGGAAGTGATTGCAGCCAGGCAAAAGAAAGAGAGTATTACCGCCCAATATGCAGCTCTAAAGAATCAAATTGATCCGCACTTCTTTTTTAACAGCCTGAGTGTACTTTCATCACTCGTTTATGAAAGCACTGAGCTATCAGCTGCTTATATCTCACATTTATCGAAACACTATCGTTATATCCTTGAAATGGATACGGATAACCTGGTAACTATTGAAAAGGAATTGGAGTACCTTGATTCCTATTTGTTCCTGATAAAGATGCGTCACCAGGATTATATCAGCATTTTAGTGAACCTTTCTGAATCTACCAGATCAAGTACGAAAATCCTGCCACACTCATTGCAAATGCTTGTAGAAAACGCTATAAAACACAATATATTTAAGAAAGACAACCAACTAATTATCGAGATTCTTGAAGATGAAAATTATATTATTGTCCGTAACAATTTAAACAAACGCAGGTTGTTGCATCAATCAACGGGAATCGGATTACAAAACATCAGTAAAAGATATAATATCGAAAGTGATAGAAATGTTTTAATCGAAGAATCAAATCATTTCTTTGTGGTAAAGCTTCCAAAAATCAGTTAAAAATGAAGATATTGATAATAGAAGATGAGCAACGCACTGCAGATTTAATAATCAGACTGATCAAGCAATACAATAATTCCTATTTAGTTCTTGGAGTGATAGATTCCGTAGAAAAAGGGGTTGAATGGTTTATGAGTAAAACAGAGTCACCTGACCTGCTTCTGGCGGACATTCAGTTGACCGATGGCACATCATTCGATCTCTTTGACCAGGTGAATGTAGAATTGCCGGTAATATTTATTACTGCTTACAATGAATTTGCACTAAACGCTTTTAAATTAAACAGCATAGATTACCTGTTGAAACCGATTGGTTTTGCTGATCTGAAAAAAGCTTTCGACAAGTTGATAAGAACTAAGGAGGCATTTTTAAAAATTGATTTTAAAGATTATAAACAATTGATCTCATCAGACCAAAAATGTTATAAACTACGATTTCTTGTAAAATCAGGGAATAGTTATAGACATATTATAACCGATGAAATTGCCAGTTTCATGATTGAAGATGGGCTGGTGTTTGCCAATTTATTGAGTGGAGGTAAATCAATCATTGAGAACAGTCTCTCTGAATTACAACAACTGATTAATCCGGAAAAGTTTTTTCAAATTAGCCGCAATACCATTGTCAATATAAACGCTGTATGCAAAATATCCAATTATTTTAACAGGCGTGTGATTGTGCAACTCCGGCCTGACAACCATGAAATTATTGTAAGCAGGGATCGGGTAATGGACTTTAAAGACTGGCTCAATAAATAATTGAGTTTTCCATTTCGTTGAATATTAATAACGGACATATACAAAAGATAATGAAATACCACTGGAACAGATTAAAGCGATAACCCACTCAAAAAAACTGCGAGAGGGTTGATTTTTTCTATTCCCTTTTGGCTCAATTTTCAACTACATTTCAGGCCGTTTTCCGGTAGCGGTTGATGGCCAGCCAGGTGAAGGCTAAAGCAAGCAAACACAATGCATAGATGTCGCGGTTGATGTCGTGCCACCCCGATCCTTTGAGCATCACCATGCGGTTGATGCGCATGATGTGGGCTACCGGATTGATCATGTCGGCCTTCTGTGCCCATATGGGCATGCTTTCAATGGGGGTGAATATACCACTCATCAGTATAAAGGTGATCATGAAAAAGAAGGCGATGAACATAAATTGCTGCTGGGTTCCCGAAAAGGTAGAAAGAAATAATGCCAGCCCCAGCACACCAATCAGAAATACCACCGAAGCCAGGAAGAGTAAGGCAATATTGCCTTCAAAAGGTATTCTAAACAGGAGTTTGCCGATAACCAGTCCCATTGCCAGGTCACATAGGCCGATGAGCAAAAAGGGGATCATCTTGGCCACAATAAATTGGTACTTTCTTACTGGGGTAACGTTAATCTGTTCGATGGTGCCGCTTTCCTTTTCCTTAACCAGATTCAAACCAGCCAGAATAAAGCCAATTGCCAGCACCAATATGCCCAGAATACCCGGCAGCATATAAAACTTGTAATTGAGCATTTCATTATACCAGTACCGGTTGGTAACCTGAACCTGGGGTACACCACTTGCAGTTTGACTGCCGGCCAGACTGGCCATTATGTTTGCATTGTAATCCAGGAGCACACCATTCAGATAGGCCCACGACAACTGGGCGTTGGAAGCATTGATGGCATTGACCGAAACCATGAGTTCGCCTGTTTCCCCTGTATTGATGGATTCACCAAATCCATTGGGTATTTCCAGTATCAGATTAGATTTGTCTCTGTGCAGTTGGTTGAGCGCTTCATTTTCCGAGAAAGTTGCCATTTTCGTTCTGAAAAATGTGGATCCTTCGAGTTTGCTGATCAGTTCCCTCGATTCACCCGACAAGTCGCGGTCGATAATGCACAGGTCGATGTTCTTGATCTCGAAAGTCACAGCAGGCACCAGAATCATCATCTGAATGACGGGAATTCCAAAGATGGCTCTCCCGATAAACTTGTCCCTGAAAATCTGCAGGAATTCTTTACGGATCAAATACAGAATGGTTCTCATGATTTTTTCTTAAAATTTTCAGCTTCCTGTTTTATCATGTTTCACTTCTTTTTCAGGCAAGCCTGATTTTGAAATTCTTTACCGCAAGCCCAATAAACAGTATGGTGAAAGAGATAAGAATGAGGGTTTCTTTCCATACAAACAGAAATCCTGTCCCTTTGATCATAATGTTTTTAATAATCACAATGAAGTACCGGGGTGGTAAGGCCGCGCTGATCCAGTTATAGGCAACAGGCATGTTTTCAATAGGAAAAATGAACCCCGAGAGCAACATGGTTGGAAGCATCAAGCCTACCAGCGAAATAAAGATGGCCTGTTGCATGTTTTTTGAAACGGTTGAGATGAGAATCCCCAATGAAAGGCTCATGAGAATGTATAGCATGGATTCGGCGAGCAATAGCGCGAGGCTGCCTTTGACCCTGAGATCAAATACCAGCCAGGAAAGCACCAAAATGATGATCACGTCGGCTATAGAAAGCAGAAAGTAGGGGAGCACCTTGCCCAGAATTATCTGAATGGGTTTAAGCGGCGATACCAGCAAAACTTCCATGGTGCCGAATTCATTTTCGCGGGTGATGGTAATGGAAGTCATGAGTGCGCAAATCAGGATCATAACCATGGTGATCAGTCCGGGCACAAACATATACTGTGCTTTGAGTGTGGGATTGTAAAACATCCTCACTTCAGGCTGTACCAGAAGTTTTGTTGTTTCCGGAGATTGTGTGAGTTCCCTGTTCACATCACTGGCAATTGCCGTGACATAATTGGTGGTGAGGGTAGCCATATTAGGTTCCGATCCGTCGGCAATGATGTTGATGGTGGCCTTGCCCTCACTGATCAGTTTGTGTTCGAAATCCTCCTCGAAAACTACAACTGCCTTGGTTTTGTTACCCTTGAGTATGTTGTCAATGTCCTGGTAACGTTCCAGGTCTTCACCCCTTTTGAAAAAGCCCGACGACATGATTTTGTCGGTTATTTTTTGCGTTGTTGCATCGTGGGAAAGATCCAGAAAAGATATCCGTGCATTTTTCAGTTCTGTACTCACCACAAATCCAAAAAGCATAATCATCATGCCGGGAATGCCGAACAGGATAACCAGTGTACGAACGTCCCTGAAAATATGGTGGAACTCTTTCTTTACAAATCCGATAAAGCGTTTCATTTGCTATTATTTTTATTGGGGCGTGCAATTTTAATAAATACCTCTTCCACCGATTCCACGCCATATTGACTCTTCAGGCCGGCAGGCGTGTCGAGCGCTACAATCCTGCCTTCGTTCATGATGCTGATGCGGTTGCAGTATTCGGCTTCATCCATATAATGAGTAGTTACAAAAATGGTGATTCCACGCTCCGCTGTTTCATATATCATTTCCCAGAACTGGCGCCGGGTGATGGGATCCACGCCGCCGGTAGGTTCATCCAGGAAAACAATGCTGGGTTCGTGAATCACAGCCACAGAAAAAGCCAGCTTTTGCTTCAATCCGAGTGGAAGATCAGCAATAAGCCTGTCTGCGTATTCCCCGAAATTGAGTTTTTCCAGTAGCACGGATGTTCTTTCTTTAATGACGGCTTTTTTCATTCCATAGATACCCCCATACAACATGATGTTCTCCTTTACGGTCAAGTCGTCATACAACGAAAACTTCTGGCACATGTACCCGATATTCTTCTTGATCTGCTCGGGTTGTTTTTTAGCATTCCAGCCAGCTACAATAACTTCTCCCGAAGTAGGTTCTGAAAGACCTGAAAGTATTCTTATGGCAGTAGTTTTACCGGCACCATTGGCCCCCAGGAAACCGAAAATCTCTCCTTTGTATACTTCGAAATTCAGGTTGTCATTGGCCACAAAGCTGCCGAATTTTTTAACCAGGTTACGGACTGAAATCACAGTTTCGTTCATCTTTGATTTTTTTTGTGACAATTTGCAGATGCACTATTGTTCTTTCTGCATCAGCTCCAGGAATCGGTCCTCAATACCAGCCTCTATTACATCCAGGGTGGCATCGGAAATACCCGAGTTGTTCAGGTGTTTCAACAAATCCTTTTCAATTTCAGCTTTCATCGTGAAGTGAACTGAATCACCAAACGGATAAGCAGTAATGGTTCCGGGATAATCCCGCAAGGCTTTGATGAGGTGATATTTATCAGCAGCCTTAACACTAAACAGTTTTCTGCTATAACTATCTCTAATTTTGCGAGGTTGATCCACCATCATGAGCTGTCCTTCCTGCATCAGCGCAACCCTGTCGCACTGCATGGCTTCGTCCATATATGGAGTGGAAGCAACAATGGTGATGTTCTGTTCCTTCAGCTTGTGGAGCATTTCCCAAAATTCCGATCGTGATACAGCGTCCACGCCTGTTGTTGGCTCGTCGAGTACCAGTAATTTCGGCCTGTGAATCAGTGCGCATGAAAGTGCCAGTTTCTGCTTCATGCCACCCGACAGCCGGCCTGCAAGCCTTTTCTTAAAGGGTTCGATATGCGAGTAGATATCTGCAATGAGATCATAGTTTTCAGCTATGGTTGTGCCAAACACGGTAGCATAGAAGTTTAGATTCTCTTCAACCGACAGGTCCTGGTACAGGCTGAATCGGCCGGGCATGTATCCAATATGTTTACGCAATTCCTTAAAACCATTTGTGGAATCCAGTCCCAGGATGGTCATTTTACCTTCATCCTGCAGCAATAGCGTAGTGATGATGCGAAACAGGGTTGTCTTACCGGCTCCGTCGGGACCAATGAAGCCGAAGATCTCACCCTCGTTCACTTCAAATGAAATATCCTTCAGAGCCTGTGTCTCCCCGTATTTCTTGCTGATTCCCGATGATGTAATTACCTGTTGCATGGCTTGTTCAGAAAATGGTTTCACCGGGCATCCCCGATTTCATAGCGCCGTTATTGTTGACTTCAATGGTTACTGCATAAACCAGGGTCACGCGTTCTTCCTTGGTCTGGATGATCTTAGGAGTAAATTCGGCTTTGTCGGAAATATGACTGATGGTTCCCGAAAACGATTGATAGCCTTTTTTTCCATCATCGATCCTTACCGTGCATTCCGCCCCGACTTTTAGTTCTCCGAGTTGGGCGCCGCTCACATATACCTTGAGTTTGATCACTGACAGGTCGGCTATTTTTGCCAGAGGTTTGCCTGTTGCAGTGAGTTCTCCGGCTTCAGCGTATTTTTCCAAGATGGTTCCTGTGAGCGGACTTTTCACATAGCTTCGTTTCAGCTGTTCGTTTATCATTGCCATTTTTGATGCAAAAACCTGTAATTCGGCTCCGACAGAGGCTTTCTGCGAATTGTTGGCTGCTATTTGTTTCTGCAGCACTGCTACCTGGCCGGTAAGATCGTCATATTGCTTCTGGGTAGCGGCATCATCTTTTAGCATGTTGCCAATCCGGTTGATGTTGATGTTGAGATTGCCTATTTGCTGGTTTATGATTTCGTTTTGCGAGTCAATGGTCGACATACGTGTTTTCACACTGTTGATTCCGGCATACAGTTCAGTTTTCTGAAGATGGAGCAGGGTGGTATCAATACTTGCCATTATGGTTCCCTTTTCAATTGCCGTACCTTCCGTTACATCAAACTGAAGGATGCGCCCGCCGGTTTCCGCAGACACAATCACCTCGGTGGCTTCGAAGGTTCCGTATGCATCTGCTACTTCGGATTGATTGTTACAGCCTGCCAGCAAGGTTGCAACTAAAATGAGTATTGGTTTGTGATTCATATGCTTGTTTTTGGTTGTTAACAGATTATATTGTTTATTCAATTTCTTTTCCGCTGATATTCAGATATTCCACCATGGCCATGGCCAGGTTGACCTGGTGAATTTCGGCATTGATCAGGGCCTGTCTTTCGGCATTC
>CAYVBH010000037.1:0-19276 GCA_964449015.1 uncultured Bacteroidales bacterium | reverse complement strand
TTTCTGTCATTCCCGAAAATATTGTTCGGTCGGTTTATATTCGTGAATGCAGCCGTCTGCTTGATGTTGATGAAAAACTTTTGTATACCGAGGCTGCCCGTTTCAGAAAGAACAGATTTGAGCAACAAACCAAAAAATCAGAAGCAAAAGAGCTGCCGTCCGATATTGATACTGCCTCTTCCTTGAAATATGAGAGTATTCCTCAGACGTATTCCGCTGAAAAGGAGATCATCCGGTTGCTGATCCTTTATTCCGGTTATCCGATAAAAGTACAGCCTGATTCAGAAACTGAAATATCAGTGGCAGATTACCTGATAGAGGAAATCGGGAATGATGAACTGGAATTTCACCATCCTGTTTTTAACCAGATTTATACTGAAATTCTTGCCTTGCATCAGCAACATAAAGAAATTACCGAACAGTATTTTATTAACCACAGCAACAATGCTTTTTCTAAAACCATTGTTGACCTGATTACCTCGGCTTATGACTTAAGTAAGATTTGGCGGCGCTACGAAAATTATATGGCTACTGAAGAAATGCGCCTCAAAGAAATCGTACCGGAGGCACTTCTGGCGTTCAAAAATGAAAAGGTGATCAGGCTGATCAAAGAGACCGAAGAGGCACTTCGCTTCGCACAGCAACAAAACAATGAGGAAAGAATTCAGACCCTTCAGGTGAAGTTTGTAGTGCTTAATAACCTTAAAATGAACCTTGCAAAGGGCCTGGGCGAGAGAATTTTTGTGACACCATCCTAAACTTTTCATATGATCAGATTGAAAATCTTTTTTATTCACTACTGGAAAACTTTTTCTGTTTCGGTGGCCATAATCGCCTTATGTCTTTTTCCAGGCAGTGAATTCAAAAAAATTCACATTGAATTTGATGGGACTGACCTGGTTGTTCATTTTATCATGTTTCTTGCCCTGAGCTTCATGCTGTTCCTGGATTCTATAAACTATACCAAACAACAGAACCGTGTTCGTTCTTTACTGATTGTTTCGGTACTGGCTTGTTTTTCATTTGGAATACTGACAGAATTGCTTCAGTACACAATTGTTGCACTCAATCGGTCAGGCAACCTGATGGATCTTGCTTTTGATCTTGCCGGTTCAATTGCCGGCGTATCAGCCGCCTATTTTATAAAGCAAAAATCTTTTCCTGCGACCTGATGTCTTGTGCCAGGCTTCCCAAATTCTGTTCCTGAAACAGTTTCCTGATTTCATTACGTACCGGTTCATAACGGGCATGCATGGGGCAGGGTGTTCCTTCTTCATAGCATGTCCTCATCGATATCAGGCACTGATCAAAAATATCATTTCCGTCAATAACCCGGATTATTTCATATAGCGTTATTTTGTTGGCATCTTTGGCCAATGAGAATCCTCCATTCGGACCTTTATTTGAATTAAGCAGCTTATTTTTTGCCAGAACCTGAAGAATCTTGGCAAGAAACGGGGCCGGAAGGTCTAGCTCACTCGAAATTTGCCTGATACCTATCCGCTTTACCGAAGGCGTATGAAGCGACAGGTAAATCATTGCCCTTATTGCGTATTTACTCGTGTTGGAGAGCATGTGTGCGTTTTATAAAGGAATCTTATCTATCCGCGTCTTGTGTCTGCCACCATCAAAAGAGGTGTTGAGAAAATTTTCCACTATTTCAACCACCTCTTCAAAAGAGACAAAGCGTGCGGGGATGGCACAAATATTGGCATTATTATGCGCCCGCGCCAACCTGGAAATTTCTGCATTCCAACACAAAGCCGAACGTATTTGCTGATGCTTATTGGCAGTCATGTTAATGCCGTTTCCGCTTCCACATAATGATATACCAAGATCTGACTTGTTTTCCGAAATATGCTGTGCTATCGCATGTCCAAAGTCAGGATAATCTGCAGATTCCGATGAAAAGGCGCCCAAATCAACAAGGCTATGTCCTTTCTCTTTCAGATAGTCCAACAGTTTTACCTTCATTTCATATCCCGCGTGATCGCTTGCCAATGCTAGTTTCATATATAAGTGTTTGTGTAACGACAAATATAAGAATTTTACATGCGAGGTCGGCTAAATCATTTAGAAAAAGATTTGTATATCCTTATTTCATTATTGTTGAATTGATGTTAAAAATGATTTCATATTTTGTAGAAAAAATGTCAGCTGGCAGGTTTTTTGACGGTAAACAAGCATATGAGAACAACCAAGCTGAAATCTCACTTGTTTTTTAAGCAGAATTTGAACAATTACCCAACATGATGAGGTGTCTGAAATTCTGTTTATTTTTGTACAACTGCTGTTATTAACCATTGGTTGATAATTACGGAAATTTCACATTTTCAGCAGGAAATTATTAGAATGAGTTGTTATTAGTTGTTGATAAACCCGTGAAAAAGAAAAAATCAATGAAACGTGTGTATTTTTTTCAACACAATTAACAGCCTATTATTATCATCATAAATTTATACATTCATGAAAAATAAAATATATAATAATGATTTGTTGATAAAGGGATACGTTGATAAAGAGATTGATCCCAAAATTGACATAAAACAAGAGATAAACCTGCTTCGCAAGAAAAAAAATGCTGTGATCCTGGCACATTATTATCAGGAAGCTGCAATTCAGGATATGGCTGATTTTATTGGTGATAGTTTGTATCTTTCTCAGCAGGCAGCCAAAACAAAAGCCGACATAATCGTATTTTGTGGAGTTCATTTCATGGCTGAAACAGCAAAAATACTGTCTCCTGTTAAGAAAGTACTTTTACCGGATTTAAATGCAGGATGTTCTTTGGCTGATTCATGTAAAGCTGAAGATTTTGTTGAATTTCTTGAAAAGTATCCAAACCACATAGTAGTCAGCTATATCAATACTACTGCAGAGATCAAGGCACTTACCGATATCATTTGTACTTCTTCAAATGCAGTGCAAATCATTGAAAGCATTCCAAAAAAAGAAAAAATTGTTTTTGCTCCGGACAAGAATCTGGGAAATTATATTCAAAGCCTTACGGGAAGAGAAATGGTTATTTGGGATGGTGCCTGCCATGTTCATGAGCAATTCTCACTTGAAAGAATTCTGGAACTGAAGAAGAAAAATCCAGGAGCAAAAATAATTGCCCACCCTGAGTGTAATAAACAAATACTTTTAGTAGCTGATTTTATTGGGTCAACATCAGCATTATTGAAGTATACTCAGCAAGATATTGCTGATACCTATATTGTGGTCACAGAGTCAGGAATTCTTCATCAGATGATTAAAGCAAAGCCTGATAAAAGATTCATACCTGCACCTCCGTCTGACAGCTCATGTAATTGCAGTGATTGTATGTATATGAAATTAAATACTGTTAAAAAGCTTTATCATGCGCTTTTATATGAAATACCTGAGATTGTTGTGAAAGAAGAGTTACTTTTGAAAGCAAGATCATCAATAACTAGAATGCTTGAAATTTCAGAAAAACTGGGATTATGAAAAAGTTATTCTGCAGGTGGTTTTTTGTATTGGGAAGTTCGTCCCTGTTCTTAACGGTTACCGGCCAGGAGAACCTGAACGATAATGGTTACAACAAAATATACTTTCCCAACGGAAAATTGTCAAGTGAGGGCTTTATAAAAAACGGAAAACCCGAAGGACGGTGGAAAACTTATTATCCATCGGGTATTATCCGTTCTGAAGGAATCAGAACGAATCATCTTCTTGATAGTACCTGGGTATTTTTTAATGAGGCAGGGGATACCCTTCAGAAAGTTAGTTATTCCATGGGTAAGAGAAATGGTTACACCCTTGACTATTACCAGGAAGCTGGTACTGATCCCATGGTCAGAGGCAGGATAATTTCGAGGGAACTCTACGTAAATGACAAGAAAGAGGGCATATCTTATTATTATCATCTAAACGGAAACATCAAGGAGGAAGTCGCCTATTCAAACAATAAAAAGGATGGAATTACGCACGAATATGATGAAAATGGTACCCTGATTACACTCTATAACTTTAGAAATGGTTTGTTAACCGATCGGGAGAAACTCAACAGAAATGATGAAAAGGGTTTTAAACAGGGCACTTGGAAGAGTTTTTATGAAAATGGCAGGTTGAAAAATGAGATGAATTTTGAGGATGATCTTTTAACAGGCGTTTACAGAGAATATGATGAGAATGGAAATATTAAGGTTTTTATAAAGTACAACAAGGGATTAATTGTTGAAGAAAATGATACAGTTGCCCTGGATATAGATATCCGTAATGAGTATGATGAAAACGGAAATCTTATTTCTTCGGGATCCTACAAAGAGAATGTACCGGTTGGCATACACCGTTTTTATGATGCAACAGGTAAAGTTATCAACTCAATACTTTATGCTGACAATGGAGTAAAAATTGGAGAGGGAATCATTACCAACGAGGGAAAAAAGGAGGGCACCTGGAAATACTTTTATGAAAACGGAAAGGTAAAATCGAGCGGTAACTTTTCAAATAACCTGGAACAGGGTAAATGGTTGTATTATTTTGAAAAAGGTGTCAAAGAACAGGAAGGTGTATTCAAGAACGGTAAACCAAACGGATTGTGGCAATGGTTTTATGAAAACAGTGGTATAAAAAGAGAAGAAGAATATTTTGAAGGCAAGGAAGAAGGTCAATATGTGGAATATGATACTGCTGGACAGGTACTTGTGAAAGGAACATATTTCGATGGACAGAGAGAAGGTGAATGGTTTTATCAGATTGGGGATTACATGGAAAAGGGCAAATATGTGGGTGATATGAAAGATGGTAAGTGGCAGTCTTTTTATAATAATGGTCAGTTAAAATATGAAGGTAATTTTGTACAAGGCAGTCCTGATGGGGAGCATACTTTTTATTACAGCAACGGACAGGTAAAAGAAATAAACTATTATATCATGGGAATTTCTGAAAAAAACTGGAAGAAGTTCGATGAAAACGGAATGCTTTTGCTCACCATTACATACAAGGATAACCAGGAATACCGGATAAACGGAGAAAAAGTCGGGTTTGCAGAAGAGGATATCAAATTAATACAATAGAAGACCTCATGGAAAATGATTTTATATACAGAGATGGTCTCATCAACGAGGAAGAACGGGAACTGGATAAGAGCATTCGACCCAAGAGGTTTGATGATTTTAACGGACAGGAGAAACTGGTTGATAATTTGAAGGTATTTGTAGAAGCTGCAAAAATCAGAAATGAGTCGCTTGATCATGTGATACTTTCAGGTCCTCCTGGTCTTGGAAAGACTACTCTGGCCAATATTATCTCTAATGAATTAAACAGCAATATCCGGGTAACCTCGGGTCCGGTTTTGGAAAAGGCGGGTGATCTTGCCGGCATTTTAACTAATCTGGAAAGCCATGATGTGCTGTTTATTGATGAAATTCACCGGTTGAACGTAGCTGTTGAAGAATTTCTCTATTCAGCCATGGAGGATTTTAAGATTGATTTAATTATCGATAAGGGTCCGGGAGCGCGATCTATACAACTCAATTTGAATCCGTTTACACTTATTGGAGCAACCACACGGGCAGGTTTGCTTTCAAGTCCGTTACGGGCCCGTTTTGGTATTAACATGCATCTTGAGTATTATGATTCAAGCATACTTGAGAAAATAGTTTTCCGGTCAGCCGGTTTACTGGGTATTGAAATTGATGCTGATGCCGCACAGGAAATAGCCATGCGTTCCAGGGGAACACCAAGGATAGCCAATTCGCTGCTTAGGCGTGTTCGTGATTTTGCCCAGGTCCGAAAACTGAACCGAATTCATATGGAAATTGCCGAATTTGCTCTAGATGCCTTGAATATTGATAAAAGCGGTCTCGACGAAATGGACAATCGCATTCTGCTGACTATTGTTGATAAATACCAGGGCGGACCTGTGGGTTTAAACACAATAGCTACGGCGGTTAGTGAGGAGCCGGGAACCATTGAGGAAGTATATGAACCTTTCCTGATAAAAGAAGGGTATTTGAAAAGAACACCAAGGGGAAGGGAAGTGACTGCCCTGACATATAGGCATCTGGGAAGAGAGAAACACGATAACCTGAGCTTGCAATTTGATTAATCAAGTACCAGTTGTTCCTTGGTAATGAATTCAATAGGAACTATTAAACTGGCCAATAAAACGAACGTCGTTTTCAAAATACAGGCGAAGATCATTAACCTGGTATTTCAGCATCGCTATTCGTTCAATTCCCATTCCAAAAGCAAATCCGGTGTACTTAGTGCTATCGATTGAGGAAGCCTCCAGCACATTGGGATCAACCATACCGCAACCCAAAATTTCAAGAAATCCGGTATACTTGCAAACGTTGCATCCTGAACCTCCACAAATGGTGCAAGATACATCCAATTCGGCAGAAGGTTCGGTAAAAGGAAAGAATGAGGGCCTTAAACGGATCTGTGTTTTTTCTCCGAACATCTCACGTGCAAAAAACAGGAGTGTTTGTTTCAGATCAGCAAAAGAAACGTTTTCATCAATATAGAGTCCTTCTATCTGATGAAATATACAATGTGCACGTGCAGATATGGCTTCATTTCGGAAAACACGACCGGGAAAAATTCTACGTATCGGCGGAGGTGTAGTTTCCATAACTCTGACTTGTACTGAGGAAGTATGGGTTCGCAGCAGAATGTCGGGATTCTTTTCAATGAAAAATGTATCCTGCATATCCCTGGCAGGATGTTCTTGGGGAAAATTCAACCCTGAGAATACATGCCAGTCATCTTCAATTTCTGGTCCTTCGGAAACGGTAAAGCCAATTTTTGAAAAGATAGAAACAATTTCCCTTCGGATCAAAGAAACAGGGTGACGTGAACCGGTTAATAATGGCTCTGCTGGTAACGTAAGATCTCCCGAAAAAGTCTTCCCGGAATCAGACAGTTTGTCTTTGAATTCCTGATACTTTAATGAGGCTTTTTCCTTAAGAATATTCAAATGCTGACCGGTTGCTTTTTTGATATCAGGTGGAAGCGTTTTGAATTCTTCGAAAAGCGATGAAAATAGACCTTTTTTACTTAAATATTGTAACCTGAAATTTTCAAGTTCGTCGTTGTTTGAAATGAGAAATTCTTCTATTTCACCGGAGTATTTTGCAATGCGATCAATCATAATGTTGTACTTTAATCTGCCAAATAGGCCTTTATTATTTTAATGTCAACAACAGGCCGGTTACGTTGATCTGTTTGTGCTGATGCGATTTGATCAACCACATCCAATCCTTCTATGACCTCTCCGAAAACAGTATAGGCATCATCGAGATGAGGAACACCCCCAACTGTAGTATATGCTTCACGTTGCTCCGATGTAAAAGGGGTATGTTTACCGGCATTAACATAGAAATCTAGTTGAGGATTGGTCAGTACTTTACCCTGAACAATATAGAATTGTGAACCAGACGATTCTTTCATGGGATTCATTGCATCTCCTAACCTTGCCGCAGCCAGAGCACCCTTTTTATGAAAGTGATGAGCAGAAAATTCAGCAGGTAGTGTATAACCAGGTCCGCCATCACCAAGTATTTGACCGGAAACCGCATTACGTGAGTTGGGATCTCCACCCTGGATCATAAAATCTGAAATGACCCGGTGAAACAGCAAACCGTCATAATAGCCCTGTTGTACTAATTTTACGAAGTTCTCTTTGTGTTTTGGTGTATCATCATAAAGGATGATTTTTATATCACCTGCTGTAGTCTGCAGCACTATTCTAGTCTGGGCCGTAATGTTCATAGAAAGAATAAGAGTTAATAAAATATTTACAACAGGTCGAAAAAGTAATTTACAGTTTCTCATGAAGCGTACTTTTTTAAAATATATTTACGCCTTAATAGCGTGTGAAATTAAAAAATATTTTGTCCTGATTTATCATCTGATATAAATTTTACTTCTTTGAATCCTTATAAAAAGCTCGGCGGACAGGCTGTGGTGTATGGTTTGGGGAATATTGTTCCCAGGCTATTGAATTATGCAGTTTTGACATTCTATTATACCCGAAGATTTTCAATTGAAGAATTTGGCGTTATTACAGAATTATATGCTTACGTTGCCATTCTGCTCGTTCTTTTAACCTATGGAATGGAAACAGGTTTGTTTAAATTTTCTGTTGATAAGGAAGATCGTAATGTAGTTTATTCCACTTCGCTGTTATCCGTGATTACTACTTCTGTTCTTTTTTCTGTATTGGTTTTAGTATTGCGTACGCATATTGCCACCTTGATTGGTTATAAAGGAAATCCGGAGTATATTGTTTACCTTGGGCTAACACTTGCATTGGATGCCGTTGCATCCATTGCTTTTGCTAAATTACGTATTGAAAACAAGGTAAGACGTTTTGCAACATTAAAAATCATTAATGTTGTGGTCACCATTTTCTTTGTATTCTTATTTCTTGAAGTTCTGCCAGCAATTAAATCAATTAATGAGACCAGTTGGTATGTGCGTAAATTCAAAACTATTGAAGTTGGTTATGTTTTTATTGCAAATTTGCTGGCGAGTTTGGTGGTGTTGATTTTACTTATGAAGGACCACTATCATCTCAAGTTAAAGGTTAATCCCTTGCTTCTGAAGAGAATTCTTGTATACTCGCTACCTCTCTTGGTTTCAGGTTTAGCCGGAATTTTTAACGAAACAATTGACCGGATACTGCTCAGGTCTTTTACTCCCGACAATCTGAGCGCTTTGCATGAGATAGGTATTTATGGTGCAAATTACAGAATTGCTGTTTTAATGACCATTTTTGTTCAAATGTTTCGATATGCTGCAGAACCGTTTTTCTTTAATCTCACAAAAATCACTGATTCAAAAGATGTATATGCCAATGTTTTAAAATATTTCACGATATTTCTGATGGTGATTTTCCTGAGTGTTTCACTTTGCATCGACTTCTTTAAGCTATTTATAGACAGTAAGCATTACGAAGGATTAAGCATTGTTCCTGTTGTTTTGATGGCCAATGTTTTGATAGGCATGCTATTCAATGTAAACATGTGGTATAAACTTACGGGGCAGACCATTTATGGAGTTTATATCACCTGTCTAGGTGCTCTGATTACCATTGTAATGAATGTTGTTCTTATTCCAATTTATAGCTATCATGCCTGCGCCTGGATCCACCTGGTCAGCAATTTTGTAATGCTTTTTCTGACTTACTTGGTAGGGCAGCGATTTTACCGTATTAATTATGATATCAGAAAAATTTCTTTCTACGTGATTTTAGCTTTAGCACTTTATTTTGTAGGAAATGCATTTAAAACTGAGAGAGAATATATTAATATTGCAATAGGCTTGATATTTGTTTCTGTATATTTTGTCATCTGTAATAAACGTGAAAATCTAATTGGTATATTTTTAAGAAAAAATGAAAGTTAAAATAGTCAATCGGTCAAGACATAATAGCCCGTCCTATAGCACACCCTTATCAGCGGGCATGGATATATGCGCTAACATTGAGCAGCCTGTTTTGCTTAAACCTTTGGAAAGGGCCTTAATACCTACAGGTTTATATATTGAGTTACCTGAAGGTTTTGAAGCACAGATCAGACCAAGAAGCGGACTTGCAATTAAGAAGGGCATTACTGTATTAAATACACCGGGAACCATTGACGCTGACTATCGGGGTGAAATTGGTGTTATACTTATTAATCTATCCAGTGAGGATTTCATAATAAATGATGGAGAAAGAATTTGTCAGATGATTGTTTCACGTCATGAAAAAGTGGAATGGATTACCAGCAATATTTTAAATGGAACCGAGAGGGGTGATGGTGGATTCGGACATACCGGGGCTTAATCAAATTATAGGAAAAGTGAAGAAGCTTGTTATATATATATTATTCTTTATACAGTTTGTATTAGGTAATGTTGGTTTATATGCACAGGAGTTGACGCCAGTGTTAAAACAAAATGGAACTAGAAACGATCAGGACTATTATTTTGCATTTACTGAGGCAACCAGGTATTTCATGACGAGAAATTTTGTGCAGGCAGTTAGCCTGTATAACGAATGCCTGAGAATAAAATCCTCCAGTGGTGCACCTCATTATCAGTTGTCAAGAATATTTCTAAGTGCGGGCAATAACTACCTTGCACTTGAGCATGCAAAAAAGGCTGTTACTCTTGACAAAACAAACAAATGGTATCTCCAGGGACTTGCCAATATTTATCAGATAGAGGAGAAATATGATAGCGCTGTTGTTGTTTTAAAAAGCCTTTTGCTGGTTGACAGTGATAATCCTACTTACCTGATGAATATTGCCGATTTATATGAAGAAATGGGAAGAATGGATAGTTCTTTGCGTTATTTGAACCTTATTGATAAAAAAGTTGGTCAATCAAAAGAAGTTTCATTAAACAGATATAGGATCTACGATAAAATGAACCTCCCGGGTAAAGCACTTGAAAATCTTTATCTTGCTTTGTCATTTGAGCCGGGTGATTATATTGTTGCCGGAATGTTGGCTGAGTTTTACAGAAGCACGAGTAGAACTGATTCCGCAACTAAATATTACAACCAAATATATCCGGCATATAAATCGGAGCCAATGGTTAGCTATTCCTATACGGAATTTCTTTTGGAAATGCATGATACAATTGGAGCAAAGAAGGTACTGATCGAAACAATAAAGGACAAATCAATTACCATCCAGCAAAAATCAGAGTACTTCATAAAATTGTTACAAGACGACGATTTGTTACTGTTGAGCAAACCCATTATAGATACTGTTGCAAAAGCCTTTCTGAATGAGTATCCGAGTGACATACGAGCTTTATCGGTTTATGCGGACATTCAGATGAGAAGAAGAAATTTCGGCATAGCTTCAGCCGTTCTACTCAGGGTTTACGAGCTGGACAAAAGAAATTATCTGGCACTTGAACAATTGTTGTATTCGCTTAATTTACAAAGTAAAAGCGACAGTGTCATAGTATATTCTGAGGAGGGAATCAGGAATTTTGCTGACCGGCCTTTGATTTATCTATTTAATGGATCTGCAAAAAACGATTTGAAAATGTATAATGAAGCCCTTGTTGTTTTAAATAAAGGGTTAGCAATAGTATCAGATAGTTCCATAAAGGTGCAGTTTTACAATCTTATTGCAGATTCATACAGAAATATTAAGGATTATGCGAAATCAGACGATGCTTTTGAGAGGGCCTTATTGATTGATCCGGGAAATATCGTTATAAAAAACAATTATGCTTACTACCTGGCTGTTCGCGGTGATCGTTTGAAATTAGCCAAGAATATGAGCAGAGAAACCATTATGAAAGAACCAGAGAATTCAACGTATCTGGATACCTACGCGTGGATTCTTTTCAAAATGGGTAAAATTTCCGGAGCAAAAAAGTATATTTCACTTGCTATTAGCAGTAACAATGATCAGAGTGGTGAAATTCTGCTTCATGCGGGAGAAATTTTCCTGAAAGCCAGAATGTATGAGAAAGCCTTGATTTATTATAAAATGGCAGTTAAAAAGCTTCAGGGAGCAGATTTAGAGGAAGCTGAACAAAAGATTGAAACAATTATACAGAAATAAGCGAGGTATCAAAAATGAGACTTGTTTTTTTTATATGGTTGCTGGTCGTTGTTTTTACTGAGCAGCTGGTTGCCCAGGACAATGTTATGAAATTAAGAGAAAACAGGGATAAAACGTTAAAGGAAATTGAATACGCGAACAAATTGCTTATAGAAACACAGGGTAAAACAAAAGAATCATTGAATGAGGTAAACCTGATCAACCATAAATTAAGCAAAAGAAAGGAATATTTAATCGGAATTGAAGTTGAAATGTCCGTTATGGATAAAGCAATTGAAGAAAACCAATTTAGCATAAACGGTATTGAAAGAGAAATGGAAAAGTTGAATCGCCTTTATGCTATGATGGTTGTGAATGGATATAAAAATCGAAGCAAACAATATATGATTATGTATTTTCTGGCTTCTGAGAATTTGAATCAACTGTACAGACGTGTTCGTACCATCAAACTGTTCAACAGCTACCTGAAAAAGAAACATATGGAATTGAGTGGTTTAAGGATGGAATATATTGAGAGGAATGATGAATTACAGAACCTAAAGAATGAAAAGGATGTTCTGGCAAAAAAGGCCAAAAAGGAAACACTGGTTATTCAACAAGAAGTAAATCAGAAGAAAACGCTGGTGAACCAGTTAAAAAAGCGACAGAAAGAAATAGAGGATGAAATAAGAAATAAAGAGAAAACTGCAAAAAAGCTGGAAAACGAGTTGAAGAGAATAATTGACGAGGAAAAGAGAAAGATTAAGGCTTCAGGTTCAAAGGAAAGAATGACACCTGCAGAAAAAATTATTTCGAGCGATTTCGCAAAAAATGAAGGCAGGCTTCCGTGGCCGACTCAAAAGGGTGTTATAACGGGGAAGTATGGAGAGCATCAACATCCGGATTACAAATCAGTAACTGTAAGAAACGACGGAATATATATTGCCACATCTTCTGGTGAATTTGCCAGAGCTATATTCAAGGGTGTGGTTTCAAGAGTATTCTCAATTCCGGGAGAAAACTATACGGTAATTATTAAGCATGGCCAATTTTATTCATTATACCATAATTTGGTTAATGTGAATGTCAAAGCAGGCCAAAATGTTGATATTAAAGAAAATATCGGTAAGGTATTTACAAATGATAAAACAAGGGAAACCGTTTTGTATTTTCAAATATGGAAAGAAACGGAACGAAGAGATCCGGAATTGTGGCTGGCCCCATTATAGATTGAATTGCTTTTTTTTTAATAATTTCGCATAAAACTTTCATAAAATAGTAACAAAAGATGATTTATTAAGTATATAAAAAGTAATCGAAATAAACCCGGCGATGAAAAGAAGTCTTAAAATAGCCTCAAAAATTGAGAATTTAAGAAAGGTTGAGAAGCTCATTGATGAGCTGTCGACTGAATACAATATAAGTGCAGATGTTTATGGCAACATACTGATTGCTGCTTTAGAAGCTGCAAACAATGCAATTCTGCATGGTAATAAACTGGATGAGAACAAGAGCGTTGATATTGCTGTTGAAATTGATGAAACGAAACTGAAAATAAAGATTGATGACGAAGGAAATGGGTTTGACTATAAGAACGTACCTGACCCCACGGCTCCGGAAAATATAGAAAACGTTAATGGAAGAGGTATTTTTCTCATGGAGAAACTTTCGGATCATATCATATTTACTCGAAACGGAGCTACTGTTGAACTGGAATTTAATATCAAATAGCGATTGAATATCAATTTTTTCTATGATATTGATATTTCAGAAAAGGGAGCAATTGTTGATACAATTGTTGTAAAAAGGTTAATCAAAAACTTGTTAGTGCAAGAGGGTAAGAAATTAGGCGAAATCAACATCACGTTTACTGATAACGAGCACATACTTGAAATCAACAAAAGATTTCTGAATCACAATTATTATACTGATATTATTACATTTAACAATTGTGTTAAGAATGTAATTTCTGGAGATTTGTTGATCAGTATTGAACAGGTTGAAATCAATACCCGTAAATATAAGTTCAGTTCTGAAATGGAGTTATACAGGGTGATTCTTCATGGCGTATTGCATTTGGTGGGATTCAATGATTCGAATGATGATGAAATTCGGATTATGAGAAAGAAAGAAGATACGTATCTTTGTGGATTGTAAACCAAAAAGAGTTTTCTTGCTAAACACGAATTATGACATCATTGTCGTGGGTGCTGGTCATGCTGGCTGCGAAGCTGCGCATGTTGCAGGTGTAATGGGAGCAAAAGTGCTGTTGATTACAATGGACATGACGAAAATGGCTCAAATGTCATGCAATCCCGCCATGGGAGGTATTGCCAAAGGTCAAATTGTTAAAGAAATAGATGCACTGGGAGGTATGTCCGGAATCATTACGGATCTTTCGATGATACAGTTCAGGATGCTGAATCGCTCGAAAGGGCCTGCTGTTTGGAGTCCAAGAGCACAATGCGACAGGATGCTATTTAGTACCGAATGGAGAAAAGCTATTGAGCTCAACAAAAACATTCATCTTTGGCAGGATTCCGTTAATGAATTGAAGTTTGAGAATGGCAGAGTAAGTGGAGTAAGGACTATTATGGGAGCTGATTTTAGTGCTCAGGCTGTCATTCTGACAACAGGTACTTTTGAAAACGGACTAATGCATGTTGGAAAGGCCAAGATGAAAGGAGGACGTATTTCCGAGCCTGCTTCACATGGTATAACTGAGCAGCTGGCTGGGTTTGACGTTCGATCTGGCAGAATGAAAACCGGAACTCCGGCACGGTTGGATGGCAGGAGCATTAATTTCGAATTGATGGAAGAGCAAAAAGGAGATGAAGATATCCGAAGATTTTCTTATCTCGAAACACGACTTCCTGAAAAGCAACTCAGTTGCTTTATTACTTATACCAATGCAGATGTTCATGATGAACTGCGAAAAGGATTCAATGATTCACCTTTATATAATGGTACCATAAAAAGTATTGGACCAAGATATTGCCCTAGTATTGAAACTAAACTTGTAACCTTTATTGAGCGTGAGAAACATCAATTATTTCTGGAACCAGAGGGTTGGAATACAAGCGAGTATTATTTGAATGGATTTTCTTCATCCCTTCCTTTGAATACGCAATATCAGGCATTGAGAAAAATCAAGGGTATGGAAAACGTAGTTATTTTCAGACCCGGTTATGCTATTGAATATGATTATTACCCACCCGTACAGCTGTATCACAGCCTAGAAACAAGAAATATTTCAAACCTGTTTTTTGCAGGGCAGATTAATGGAACAACAGGATATGAAGAAGCGGCGGCTCAGGGCCTCATGGCAGGAATTAATGCTGTGTTAAAAGTTTCCGGAAAACAAGAACTTGTTCTGGGGCGCGATGAGGCATATATTGGCGTATTAATTGATGATTTGGTGACAAAAGGAGTTGATGAGCCATACAGAATGTTTACTTCACGAGCCGAATACAGGATATTGTTACGACAGGATAACGCGGATTTTCGTCTCACTCCAAAAGCAATTGACTTGGGTATTGCAAACACTGAGCGAAAGCAAAGATATTTTGAACGAATTCGAAAACGTAAGAAGCTGATTCAGTATTTTAGTGATACAGGAGTATCGCCGGATGAGGCCAATGGTTTACTGAAAGAGAAAGAAACCAATGAAATAAAGCAAAAGGTGAAGTATGCTGAGCTTTTATTACGACCGCAAATTTCGATCTTTGATTTGCTAAATCTGGTGAGGATCACAAACCTTGTTTTTTTTGAAGGAGAAACATTTGAAAGTGATCTCCTGGAAGCTATTGAGATTGAGTTTAAATACAAAGGATATATTGAAAGGGAGAAGTTGTTGGCGGAAAAGATGGGTAGACTGGATACCATTCGAATTGACAATGGAATCGAGTTTGATACGCTACATTCTATCTCCACCGAGGGCAGGTTCAAATTGAAAAAATATAAACCTAAAACGCTGGGAGAAGCTGCAAGAATTTCCGGCATTTCTCCTAGCGATATCAATGTACTGTTGCTCTATATGGGTAGATAACAATATATTACAGCGTTTTATCATTGTTCCACGTGGAACAATTACCAAAATTCTTTTCATTATCACTAAGTTATCCACTTCATGTTAACAATTTCTTTTATCCGTTTTCACCAGATGATGTCTTGTCCTGGCCTATACAAATATCGAAATGGGCCATCAATTCATTAAATCGAGGTTCACATGTTGGAGAAGGATTATCTAGCGAATATAGTAAGCAAGCTACCCAGAAAACCGGGTGTTTATCAATTCATCAACAGTGCTGATGAAATCATCTACATTGGAAAAGCTAAAAATCTGAAAAACCGGGTGTCTTCTTATTTTGTTTCGACAGAAGTGGGCAATTATAAACTTGCTGCCTTACTGAGAAAGATAAATGACATCAGATACATTCTGGTAGAAAATGAGTCAGACGCCTTACTTCTGGAAAACAACCTGATTAAAGAATATCAACCCAGGTATAACATCTTGCTTAAAGATGATAAAACCTATCCCTGGATTGTGGTCAGAAAAGAGCCTTTTTCCCGGGTATATATGACCCGGAATTATGTAGAAGACGGATCCACATATTATGGTCCCTATACTTCAGGTCTGATGGTGAAAACGCTTTTGGAGCTGATCCGGCAGCTTTTCAAGCTAAGAAACTGCAACTATCTGCTTTCAAAAGGCAATATAGAAAAGCACAAGTTCAAAAGATGCCTTGAATTTCATATGGGGAATTGTCTTGCTCCCTGTGAGGGGCTTCAGAGTGAAGATGAATATGAACAATCCATCCAGCAGATCCATGATATCCTGAAAGGGCAAATGCATACCGTAATCAAGCATTTAAAGAGCAAAATGGCTCAATATGCTGCCCAGCTTCTATTTGAACAAGCAGAAGTAGTCAAGAACAAAATTGAGATTTTAGAAAGATTTCAAGGAAAATCAACTGTAGTAAACCCTAAAATTCAAGACCTGGATGTCTTCAGTATGATTGATGAAGCGGACTATTCTTACGTTAACTTTCTGAAAATAGTAAACGGAGCCATTGTTCAAGCACATAATACCGAGGTAGTAAAGCGATTTTCTGAGGATAAGAGCGAAGTATTGGGTACGGTAATTTTTGATTTGCGCAAGCGATTTAAAAGCACTGCAAACGAAATCATTGTTCCGTTTATTCCAGATATCCTGATGGAAGGAGTTAAATATACTGTCCCAGTTAAGGGTGATAAAAAGAGGGTTTTGGATCTCTCTCTCAGAAATGCAGCTTCTTACAAAAATGATAAAGAAGCTTTGCGATCAAAAGACAGATGGGCTGAAAAGGAAGACCAGGTGCTTGCTAAATTGAAGGAAGATCTTAGAATGAAGAAATTGCCCTCCCACATTGAGTGTTTTGACAATTCAAACATACAAGGAACAGAACCCGTAGCTTCATGTGTGGTATTTAAAAATGGCAAACCGGACAAAAGTTCATACAGACATTTTAACATAAAGTCAGTCAGCGGACCGAATGACTTTGCATCTATGGAAGAAGTAGTCAGCAGAAGGTACCAGCGAATGCTTGATGAAAATCAACCCCTGCCTGACTTAATTATTATTGATGGTGGAAAGGGGCAACTACATGCTGCTGTCAAAAGCCTGAAATCAATCGGAGTTTATGACCAGGTTGCCATCATCAGTATTGCCAAGCGACTTGAAGAAATCTATATACCGGAAGATCCTGTTCCCCTTTATCTGAATAAGACCTCTGAAAGTTTACGTCTCGTACAAAAAATAAGAGATGAGGCACATCGTTTCGGGGTTACATTTCACCGGAAAAAGCGCAGCAAGTCCCAGCTCCATTCACAATTAATTGATATCAAGGGAATAGGCGAAGCAACGCTTAGGAAATTACAACTGTCCGGAGTGGATTTGGACCGGCTGAACCAAATGGAGGCAGACGAGATCAGAAAAATAGTGGGAGAGCGCGCAGCAAGAATGATACTTGATTCTCTTCAAAAAAAATAATGCGAGCCTACTTGTTTCGCTCGATGGTATATTTAACAAATTCTTTAAATGCCTCGCAAATCTCAGCATTGGGAAATTCATTGAGTTCATCCAAAGCCCGGGAAGCATATTCCTTCATTTTCAATTCGGCATAGGCTATACCTTCGTTAGTGACTATGAAATCCCTCAAGCTGCGAACCTTTTGCGAACTCTTATCCGTATGGTTATTCATTAACCGAAGAATTCTTTTCTTTTCTGAAGAATCTGCCTTTTCCAATGCATGAATAAGCGGCAGGGTCAGTTTCTTTTCCTGGATGTCGTTTCCAACAGGTTTTCCGGTAAGGCTATTAATCTGATAATCAAGTAAATCATCTTTAATCTGAAAGGCTATCCCCAGCAATTCTCCGAAATACCGCATTTTTGAAACAATTTCATCCGGCATTTTTACTGATTTGGCCCCGCATGCACTGCAACTGGAAATGAGTGTAGCTGTTTTCTTACGGATAATTTCAAAGTATTCTGATTCCGATATGTTGAGTTTCCGGGATTTTTGAATCTGCATCAGCTCACCTTCGCTCATTTCCTTAACCGCATTACTGACCAAATCAAGTATTTCATATTCTTTTTTATTTATGGCCAAAAGCAAACCTTTGGCCAAGAGATAATCACCCAGCAATACCGCTATTTTAGACTTCCAGATCGCATTAATTGAAAAGAAACCACGCCTTTCGTTTGACTCATCCACAACATCATCATGGATCAGGGTAGCTGTATGTAAAATTTCAATGAGGGCAGCTGCAGTGTAAGTAGATTCATTGGGCTTACCAAAAAGCTTGGCAGAAAGAAATACAAGGGTAGGACGCATTTGCTTTCCTTTCCGACGTAAAAGGTATTGCATGATCAGGTTGAGAAGAGGCACCTGGGTTTTCATTTCATCATGAAAGAACCCATTAAAGAATTTGAGCTCATCCGCAATGTGTTGCTTTACTTTTTCTATATCTGCCATTGCATGTCATTTGTAAACTCAAAGTTAGCAATTATCTTTTTGTCAATAATAGTTGACTGCAACGGTATGATTCTTCTATGCTGAAGGTGGCTAACTTCAGATGATTCAGAACAAACAGACTATTATTTTTCATGTAATCAGAATTTTAGGAGATATTGATATATATTTGTGTAACAATATGTCACTATTATTCATTGATCAATTGATCAGTTTAAAGTATTTCTGTTAACTTTACTTTTTTCAAAAAAGAAACAAATAAAAGACCATGAAATTTGAAGGTCTTACAGCAGAGCAGCTTGATAAAGCAGCCATCCTCCTGAAAGCAATTGCACATCCCATGAGGATTGCCATACTCAAATTTCTGGATGACGGTAAACAATTGAATGTTACCGAAATTCACGAACATCTGAATATCGAACAGTCAACTACCTCACATCACCTCGGGATTTTGAAAGATAAAGGAATTCTGGGGTCTAAAAGGGAAGGTAAGAACACTTATTATTATATTAAAAATGAGCATTTAAGCAGCATTATTGAATGCGTTCGCAAATGCACCTGCTGAAATGCACAATATTGAATAACTTTAAATCCGGAATGAACTTCCGGATTTTTTTATCATTTATGTATGGAGAAACAACCCCGTCTCTTTCTGTTTGATGCATATGCGCTCATTTACAGGGCATTTTATGCGTTTATCAACCGACCCATGATCAATTCAAAAGGTGTGAATACCTC
>CAYVBH010000036.1:0-19715 GCA_964449015.1 uncultured Bacteroidales bacterium | reverse complement strand
TGCTAAAAAAGCCGGATTTCATAAAATTGGCGAGAAAATCGTTCAGCATCGCAAACGCCAGTTCGGAACCACAAAATTCGGCCTCGAGCGTTTCATCAATGGCTACCTCGACCTGTTATCCATTTCCTTTATTTCGCGATTTGGCAGGCGACCTATGCATTTTTTCGGATTGCTGGGGACGTTGATGTTTCTTCTGGGAACCGCTATTACCATTTACCTGGGAATCGATAAACTTATTGCGGTCGCCCAACACGTAAGAGCCAGGTTGATCACCGACAGTCCTTATTTCTTCATTGCACTTACATCCATGATTATTGGTATGCAATTATTCACCGCCGGTTTTCTTGGCGAATTGGTTTCACGCTCATCATCCAGCCGGAATGAATATCATATCGAGAAGGAAATCTGAGAGAAACATAGAATCAAGAGCCAAGATTAGCGGCAGGAGCAGTGAAAAATACAGTTAGTCGCACTTCGACAGGATTGCCTGTCGCAACGACAGCGCAGGCAGGTCCAGCTACTACGCCTCTTTGGTAATTTCCGGCTTTTCACTTTCCTTACTGCTGCCCAATATCATCCGCATCACCATAGCTTTTAACATGCCAACACCATAACCTGTCAGCATAACAAAAGCGGCATACAGGCTAAGTAACCCGACAAGAGGACTTCGATTCTGAATTGAGGCATCAAGGAAAACCAGGATCATATATAGAATAACTGATGACAGCCAAAGCATGAAAATGGTTTTCGAGAACAGTCCTGATAGAACTCCCAAAGCCATATAGAGCACAAACAAAGCAGGCAACAGGTGTACCGGTTTCAGCGCATCTCCATGCCTGAGATGGAGATCAATTCTCCCGCTTCCGAATGAAGAAACCTGCCTGAAAAACTTGTAGAATGTAGACCTTCTTTTATGATAGACATAAGCTTCCTCAATAAGTCCGCTTTTGCAGCCTTTCTTAAACAACCGCATGCTCAGATCAATGTCCTCTGATACCTTTAAACCGCTGTATCCTCCCACCGAAAGGAAAGCATCCTTACGGATTCCCATGTTAAATCCCCTGGGCTGGTATTGTCCGACATGCTGTTTCTTTCCCCTGATGCCGCCGGTGGTATAGAATGAAGTCATGGCATAGCTGATTGCCTTTTGCGTGTTGTTGAATGTTGAAGCTGCTTTGTCAGGTCCGCCGTAAGCATCCAGAGGATTGGAATTCAGGCTGGTTTCAACTTCCGTGAAATATTGAGGCGGAATAACGCAGTCTGAATCAAAAAACACAAGCCAGTCGCCACTGGCATGTTCGACTCCCCAGTTTCGCGACTCACTGATGCCAAGACCCTTCTGGTGAAGATGCAACAGGTTCAGCTTATCTTTGAATAATTGGACTACATCCTTGACAGAGTCATCCATACTTCCGTCGGCAAGGATCACCTCAAAATTCTTATTATCCTGTGACTCCAGACTGGTGAGTAATTCGGATACTTCATCCGGTCTTGAAAAGGTAGGTACTATTACAGAAAAGAACATTATTTTATTCTTGCATCATAAGTGGCACCCATGGAAAAGTCGTCTCCTTTCAGCTTTTTCATCATCACCTGCTTGATGGCATGAAAGATGATGATGTGAATATCCTCGGTAATTTCCATATCCTGAACCGATGCATGAATGGCCAGATCGGCCATATCTTTGATTTTTCCTCCCTTGTACCCGCAAAAAGCCACCGTGGATGCCCCGTGGTCTTTAGCAAAGGACATAGCCTTGACCACATTGGCCGAATTACCACTCCCGGAAATACCGATTACTACATCCTCCTTCTTAAGAAAAACTTTCAATTGCTCAATGAATATCTCTTCATAAGAAAGATCGTTTGAAATGGCCATCATTCCGGAGATGTTGTCATTCAAACACTGAACTCTGAATCGTTTATCGAGCCCGTAGGATATTCCTTTGAGAAAATCACCGGTGACATGAGATGCCGTTGCACCGCTTCCTCCGTTACCAAATATGTAAATGGTATTACCTTTTTCCCTGGCGGAAAGCAGCAGATCAACCAGCCTTTCAATGGAATCAATATTTAAATGGGCCAGAACATCAGATACCCTGTTAAAATAATCACGAAACTCAGAATTCTTCATCAGCAAAATGTATTATTTTGGAACCTTCACGTTCAAAAGCAAAGTTAAACTTTTCAAGCGGTTTCAGTTTATCAATCAGCTTTTCCTGATTTTCCTTTTCACAATAAAACAGCATGAAACCTCCGCCGCCGGCGCCAAGTAGCTTGCCGCCAGTTGCTCCGGCCTGCCGGCCAGCCTCATAGATGTTGTCAATCTGCGAGTTCGAGATTTGTGATGCCAGCTTCTGTTTCAGGATCCAGTTTTCATGAAGTATCTTTCCAAAATCGTCCAGTTCTTCGCTGTACAAGCAATTTCGCAGGTCATGCACCAGCAACACCATGGACTTAAGAACGTTAAACTTTTCAACCTGCGAAGCATTCTTCTTTTGTTCCGATAAGATATCTGATGCCTTTCTTTGATTTCCCACGTAGAACATGAGCAGGTTTTCCTGCAGTTCCTGATAAACTTCATTTTTTATGTAAAGCGGTTCAACCCTGACATCACCATTGGGTTGAAAATGGATGATGTTCAGTCCGCCAAATGCAGCCGCATACTGATCCTGCTTCCCGATAGGTTCACCAAGAATTTCAATTTCTATTTCACTGGCTTCGCGGGCCAGCTGTTCGTGTGTGACATATTCTCTCTTCACTGCGTAAAGGCAGTGAAGCAAGCCTACAGTAAAGGATGACGAAGAGCCCATTCCCGTTCCTGAAGGTATGTCAGCAATGGAGCTGATTTCAATCCCATGGGTTACGCCAGTTTTTCTCATGGCTTCCCGCAGGAGCGGATGCTTTAATTCTTCAATGCTATTCACAGTTTCGGTTTCGGAATACTTAACCCTAACCTGCCCCGGAAAGAAAAAGCGGTGCGAAGAAATATACATATATTTGTTGATGCTCGTGCTTAAAACAGCCCCCGCATGACGCGAGTAAAATGCTTCCAGGTCAGATCCGCCGCCGACAAAACTTATTCTGAAAGGAGTCCGGGTAATAATCATGGATTGATTAATTAATGATCAGATCAGCTAATTTACTTTCTTTTTCTATCAATTGAAATTCATCCTGTTCTCTTTTTTCAAAAAGAAGGGCTGTCTCATCTATTGTTTTCCCGCGCCATATATAATATTCAAAAAACCGTTTCCTGAAAAGCTCCTTGTCCGCTGAGGTAAACAGCTTCAGATGCGACAGTTGCCGAATCTTTGCAGAACTCAATGCCACCACACCCTCAATAATGATCACGCTGGCATTTGCAGGATTGTATTCAAGAGGTAATGAGTTTCTTTCGGGATGATTTGCATAGGTAGCAAGTTTCAGAATTTCACCGCCAATCAGACTTACCATGTCATTTTCCAGGCTTATTAACCGGAAACGATCATATACATTCATGCTATCCGACCGCTCTTCTTCCGGAAGAATCCAGTTGTCAAGTCCTACCTGCAGCACCCGATGCCCCTGCTTTTCGAATGAAATGCGTAAACTGGTAGCCAGTGTGCTTTTACCAGTCCTTGTATTGCCTCCGATTAAAGCAACATAAGGCATATTACTTTTGTGATTCTCAAAATGACTGATTACTTCAGCGACCTGCAGCCGGTAGGGTTCATCTACAATGAAACTGACCGCTTCAGCCAAATCCGAAAACATGAAATCAGGAATGACGTTTGTTTTCTTAATGCCGTATCCTGTGCGAACACCAATAGTAATGCAACCCACACTGACTCCGGCCTTGATATCACGTTCAGAATCACCTATCATATATGAGGATAGCGGATCGATATTAAATTTGTCAATGGCCTTTCTGAACATGCCGGTCTTTGGTTTCCGGCAATCGCAATCAATTTTATACCTGGGATTTTCTTCAGGAAACCCTTTATCAGGGTGGTGAGGACAGTAGTGAATCGCATCAAGCCATGCACCCTGCTCACCCAGTTCGGTTTCCATTTTTTTGTGAATGCTTTTTACTTCCTCCTCTGTGCAAAGATTCCGGGCAACCGCACTCTGGTTGGTGACAACAACGGTAAGTAATCCGGCCTGGTTTAGCTTTTTAATGGAAGCGGCTGTAAAATCATATAATTCCAGGTCTTCCGGTTTGCTGATGAAACTTCTTTCCACATTCAGCACCCCGTCACGATCCAAAAACACAGCTGATTGCTTATTCTCGTAATTGCTCCTGGAAACCTTTCCGGCAATCAAATCACTTTGTACCTTTTTAAGTCGGTCGTGTGTTCCCATATCTTTGAGATACTCCGTCGTGTGATAACCGTACATCCGGATGTTTTTGTATATCGCAGGAAAAACATCCCTTCCAAAATCGGCTTTTTTCCCTTTCTCCAACATTCCCAAAACCGCCTGAGAGAGAATATAAACACCGGCGTTCACCATATTGTGGTACCATACACCGGATGTATGAGGTTTGGCGTGAAAAGCTACAATCCTGCTATTATCATCCATCTCAACCAGATCGCTGTCATGCGGATGATCGTTTGGATGCAGTACAAGGGTGCATTCACTTTTTTTTGCTGTATGAAAGGAGACAAGCCGGTTCAAATCCATGCAGATCATCACATCCCCGTATAAAACCAGGAAATCATCCGTCAGTTGATTTTCGATCTCCTTAATGCCTCCCACTGTCCCAAGCGGACTGGGTTCCTCAAAGTATTGAATGGTTGCGCCAAATCTGCTTCCATTACCAAAATACTTTATGATGGGGTCTCTAAGGTAATTAACCAGGATCACTATTTCCCTGAATCCATACTTTACCAGCAGATCTACCTGGTGATGCAGCAAGGGCTTGTCACCAATTGGAATCATGGGTTTAGGGATTTCCTGAGTTACATCACCCAACCGGGTACCCTTTCCCCCGGCCAGGATTAATGCTTTCATACTTTCTTATAAATCTTTCTACAAAAGAAGTTGATTTTAAATTAATAATAATACTGCAAGCAAATTTTGTTTGGTTTTTGTACCTTTAATGACAAACCTATCCCTAAAAAAAATGACAGAAGTTTTTAACGGAAAGTCCTGCAGGGCAAACTATGCTCAGGAAAAGAAACGAATCATTTTTGAATTCGAAGGCGTTGCCAACATTGATGAAGCCAAACCCATGTACGTGAAGGTACTTGAATTCATGAAAACTCACAAAACCAATGCCTTTATTAATGATTTAAGAAAGCTCAAAGGCACTTTTACCAAATTGAACAGCTGGGTGGTGGAGCAAATGAGACCTGCCATCCAGATGGGTCTGAAATACGATGCGATGGTTGTCAATAATGACATTTTCACTTCCTTCGCCATTGATGATCTGATGAAAAAGGTATCCGTTCTGGAAATTCAGTTATTCCAGACTATGGAAGATGCTGAGAAATGGTTGGATGAGAAAGTGGCAGTTTAAAGTTTATCAACCGATTTATACCTGTTAACAATAGCCTCAGGAGTGCCTAAATCGATGTAATTTCCTTCCGGAAACAAGACGTACCCAACATCCATACCGCTTGATATTGCTGATCGGATTACATCTCCAACAAATATTTCCCTTAAAACACCCTCCTGAGAACTTATTTTACCTGACGGATTGTCTCTGAGAAATCCTTCAAGATAATTGTACATAAAAGTTGTGAATGATGGTCGCCAAAGAGCAATAAACCAGCTGTATTTAAGATCAGGTCTGTTTTGTTTTATAATGATGTCAATAATTCTACCATTATCTCCAAATTCAATCATATCAGATTTCAGATACTCATTACATGGAACAACACCCAAAACAATATCACACTTGCTTTTGAGTAGTTTTTCTTTTAGCTGAACGAAAGCATCTTCAGGTTGAAAAACAATATCAGGAAAACCAAGTCCGACAATGCATTCTTTAATGAAAGGATAGGCCTGATTTAATGTGAAAGGTGTACCGTAGGACAAATTCATCAATAAATAGCCAATGTTCACTCCCAGAAGTGTTCCATCTCCATAATAATCCGGAATATCCCATTTCCCTTTTCTAATGATGAAAAAGATATTATTTATCGAAGCCTGCTTAAAATAACGTATTAAATTAGAAGAAATTACGGAAATTTCTCCTTGCGAAGACATTTCAGGAAAAACCTCTTTACTGAATGGCAGATTTCCCAATCTGCTACCAAACCCGCCTGCAGGAATGAGCCCTACAAATTTCATAAGCACATAAATAGTTGCAATGAAGAAAGGTAAAAACAATGCCTCTCAAAAGTATTTACTTTTTGGTTTAATACAAAATCGATTGTTCACAAGTACTGAAGATCAAGACGTCAACCTCACTGATATGCTTCCACATGAACGCTCTTTACTGCCCTGCCTGAGGGATCATTCTGGTTTCGGAATGATTCATCCCAGGCAAGTGCTTCGGCCGTACTGCATGCAACCGAAGGAATTGATGGTACGGTTAGCGCTGCCGTTTCCGACGGAAAGTGTTCACTGAAAATTGACCGATAGTAATATTCCTCCTTATTCCTGGGCGTATTGACAGGAAAACGGTACCTGGCATTTGCCAGCATGTCATCGGTCACCTTTTCATTGGTAACCGCTTTCAGTGTATCAATCCAGTTATAGCCAACCCCGTCAGAAAACTGTTCTTTTTGTCGCCAGGTAACGCTCTCTGGCAAATAGTCCTCAAATGCCTTTCTTAGAATCCATTTCTCCATTTTGCCATTTTTAGCCATTTTATCATCAGGATTCAGGCGCATAGCCACGTCCAGAAACTCCTTATCCAGGAATGGAACCCTTCCCTCAACTCCCCAGGCAGCCAGGGATTTGTTGGCACGCAGGCAGTCATAAAGGTATAATTTGTTTATTTTACGAACGGTTTCTGTATGAAATTCCATGGCATTTGGTGCTTTATGAAAATAAAGGTATCCTCCGAAAACCTCATCGGCTCCTTCGCCTGAAAGCACCATCTTCACGCCCATTGACTTAATCACCCGGGCCATCAGATACATGGGTGTTGATGCCCTTACGGTGGTCACATCATAGGTCTCAAGATGGTAAATCACATCACGCAGTGCATCAAGTCCCTCCTGAATAGTAAAATGTATTTCATGATGCACTGTGCCGATATGATCGGCAACTTTACGGGCTGAAGCCAAATCAGGTGAACCGTCCAGACCTACGGCAAATGAATGCAACCGGGGCCACCAGGCCTCCTTTTCATCATTGGTTTCAATACGGTTTGCAGCAAACTTTTTAGCAACAGCTGAAATAATAGAGCTATCCAGTCCGCCCGATAAAAGCACCCCGTAAGGTACATCCGACATCAGTTGCCTGTGCACTGCCTCTTCAAGTGCTACACGAAGTTCATCAATGCTGGTGGTTTTATTTTTTACAGCATCATAGGAGGACCAGTCGCGTTCATACCACTGCTTAACTTCTCCTTCCCGGCTGTTAAAGTAATGTCCCGGAGGAAAAACTTCAATTTTATTACAAACACCTTCCAGCGCCTTCAGTTCAGAAGCAAAATAATGATTACCAAACGCATCCCATCCCATATATAAAGGAATAATGCCCATGTGATCCCTTGCAGCAAAATAGGTGTCGTTTTCCACGTCATAAAGGACAAACGCAAAAATTCCGTTCATGTCTTCAAGAAATGCTTTTCCTTTTTCCTTATAGAGTGGAAGAATAACCTCACAATCAGATTCGGTCATGAATTCATACACCCCCTTGTACTTGTTGCGGATCTCCAGGTGGTTGTATATCTCACCGTTCACTCCCAGTATGAGTTTGCGGTCTTTACTATATAGTGGTTGTCCGCCTGATTGCGGATCAACGATTGAAAGACGCTCGTGAGCTATTACTGCTTTGTCTGAACAATATATGCCTGACCAGTCGGGACCCCGATGCCTCAATTTTTTGGACATTTCAAGAACCTGTGACCTGAGTTCAACACCCCTGGTCTTTAAATTAAATACCCCTACAATTCCGCACATATATCTTGTATTATATAATATTTTGACATGATTTATAAATGATTCATGCAAATTTATAATTCATATTCGATATTATGTACTTTTAGCGAAGTAATATATAGCTTTTGTTATTAATATTTAATTTTTACTTTCTTTTTATAATTATTTATCCATTATTAATAACATATTGTTATTTATTAATTGAAATTTAATGAGCGTATCTTATAAACTGTAAATAAATATTTTCAACAATAAGACAACCAGTTCATTACCGACTCCATCAAATCTGTCATCAGCCGAGGTCAAAAAAAAAAGCGTGAAGCACAGGGCTTCACGCTTGATTTCTTAAGGAAAGAATTGACTGCTATTGGCACTTCATATTGGTTCTTTGGGCCTTGGCAGCCTGGAGAAACGGGCCATACATTGCATTCTTCAGCGTTTCGCAGGCAGCTGCATTATCTCCTTTACCAGCCTGGGCCGTTCCCATTTCATAATAATACTTGGCCTTATCTTCCGGGTTAGTACTTTTTTCCAGATCAAGTCCCTTTTGTGCATATTCGGCAGCCAGGTCAAACTTTTTCTGCTTGTTATAAACACTTGCAAACTGATAGCACAGGTTGTTATCTAAACCATACAGAGAAGCCTTGGTGAGCAGCTCAACTGCTTCAGAAAGCTTATTGGCTTGATTGGCCTTACCTCCGGCAACACGAAAATAATCACGGGCTATCTTGTTCGGCTGTTCGATCTTCGTTTCATCCCCGGCAGCTTTCAGTTTTCCAATATACAAATCAATGGTTTCAGTAAATTTTTCCGTATTGCCCATTCCCCTATACATCAAAGCTTTATTATAAATCGACGGCAGATGTTCCGGATTGATCATCAATACGCTGTCAAATGCCTGAATAGCTTTGGCATTGTCCTTAGCAGTTACATATTCGGAAGCCATATTGGTGTATGCCTGAACCAGGAGTTGTTCAGAACTAACAACTACAGTCTGATCATCGTATTTCTCAGCAACTTTTTTTGTAACTTTTGAAGCAGCAATGGCAGCCGGTATGTTCTTGTCAGTTTTGAGCAGGTTGAATGCCTTTTTGTAATACAGGTCGGGCACCACTGAAACGGCCTTAGCCTTCACATCAGCTGCGGAATCACCAATCTGGTCGCACAAAGCAATGCACTTTTCAAAGGTTTCAATCGCTTTCGGATCATTAGCTTTCATCAATTCAACACCCTGGTTGAAAATAACAATGGCGTCATTTTTCTCCTGGGCGTAGATTCCGGATACAAAACCCGCAAGTACCACGGCCAATCCGGCAAGTTTCTGAATATTAAACAATTTCATCATTTCTCAAATTAAAGGTTAAAAAAAGGTTAATGTCTCAATGTCGTAAATATAAAAAAAAACTATAACTATTCATTGACTTGCAATAATGATACCAAACTAAAATAAATAAACTAAGTACTCATTTACTGATAAATGCAAACTCAGCCTTCAGAAGTTTTAACACGTGCCGGTCAATGGGGAAAGTCAGATCCTCATTTTCAAGCGATTTTATTTTTGCCCATCGGAATGACTGGCTGCCATTTACCAATTCAGGGAAATCAAATGGTATTTCAGATGTTTTCAGTTTCACAGGTTGGGTAAGCTGAATCCGGTAATAAATACTGATCAGTTGATGATCTTCAAAAAACAGAGCCCGTTGGAAAAAGCCTGTTGTATAAAAGTGTTCCAGGATTTCTACTTCCTGTCCTAATTCTTCCCTGGCCTCCCGTACAATACAATCCTCAGGTCCTTCTCCAAATTGAAGGCCCCCACCCGGAAACTTGGTCATTTTCTGGTCAAGCACATATTCATCGCTCAGTAACACCTCGCCTGCATTATTGATAACCAATCCGTAAACCCTGATATTGAAATGTTTTATTTCACCGTTTGCCATCTTTCAATATTTTGGTTTTCTAACTCACCCCGTCGGGGTGTAAAAGGTAATTAAAAATCGATTCCTTCTCATCAGGACGAAACCATTTCATTTCTTGGTCGCGGCGGAACCAGGTTAACTGACGGCGGGCATACTGCCGGCTATGACCTTTAATCATTTCAATTGCTTCATCCAGCTGATATTTGCCGTCGAAATATCCGAACAATTCCTTGTATCCGACAGTGTTGAGAGAATTCAGGTGTTTATATGGGTAAAGTGACCTGACTTCCTCCATCAAGCCTTGTTTCATCATCATGTCAACCCTCCGGTTGATGCGCTCATGAAGTTCCTGCCTGGGCAAATCCAATCCTATTTTTACTGTAACAAAGTCTCTTGCTTTTGTTTTACCGGTTAGAAAGGTAGTATATGGTTTCCCTGTCATTTCAGCTATTTCAAGGGCCTTCATAATTCGCACCGGGTTTTTCAGGTCAACTTTCAGGTAATACTCCGGATCGACATGCTTTAGCCTCAACCTGATCCCCTCCAATCCGGTCATCTCATATTCCTTGCGGATCCGGTTTCTGATTTCAGGGTCCACAGTGGGTATATCATCAATTCCCCTGCAAACAGCATCAATATACATGCCGCTGCCACCGGTCATCACTACCTGATCGTGGCCAGAAAAAAAATTACCAAGGAAATCAAGCACTTCCATTTCAAACATGCTGGCATTGTAATATTCCTGAATAGATTTGTGATTGATAAAATGGTGTATCACCTGTTTTTGCTGATCTTCTGAGGGCACTGCGGTTCCGATAACCATCTCCCGGTAAATCTGACGCGAGTCTGCATTGATAATTTCCGTATTCAGCAGCCTGGCTGCATCAATGGCCAGATTGGTTTTACCCACAGCGGTAGGACCTGCAATAATTACCAGGGTTTTCCGGCTCATGATGCCAGTGATTTATACTGTTGCCTGCTGTTTTTTCAACAACAGCAGCATAAATGCAAGCCCAATGATAAAGAAGGCGGTGATGGCCAGCACTGAAAACCGCATGCTGCCTGTAAGTGCTTCAATAATCCCGAAACTGAAAGTTCCGCCGACAGTAGCTATCTTTTCCATCACATCATAAAAACTAAAAAATGATGTATGATCACGCGTTTCCGGTAGCATCTTTGAATAGGTCGATCGGGCAAGGGCTTGTGTGCCACCCATGACCACGCCCACAAAACAGGCAATAATAATGAATTCAGCAGGCGTATGTATAAAATAAACGGCAACGATTACCAGTATCCAGATCACAATCGAAAGAATAAGTGCCTTGATATTCCCAATTTTGCCCGATATCCGGGCAAACAACCAGGCACCGAGCATACCGATCAACTGGATCAGCAGGATGGTGGGTATGAGTACATTATCATTCAGACCCAGTTCTTTGGTACCATAAGTTGCTGCCATGAACATTACTGTCAGCAATCCCATGGTCATAAAGAAGAAACCTGCCAGGTAAATTTTGAGTTGTCGCATGTTGCGAACCTGGTTAAACACCGCGCGCAATTCGTGATAACCTTTCATAATGGGATTTTCGCCTTTAACCCGTTTGCCGAACGTATATTTGGGAAGTCTTCGGAAGGTGATTTGTGAAAATCCTATCCACCAAAGAAATACTGTAAAGAAGGCCAGACGCGGAGCAAAGGTATCATCGGTAATGCCGAATACGTTAGGAAATAGAACAAAAATCAAATTAAAAATTAAAAGTATCACCCCACCCAGATAACCCATGGAGTAACCCCTGGCACTGATTTTGTCCTGATCCGCAGGCTCAGCAATAACCGGCAAAAAGGAATTATAAAATACCAGGCTGCCACCATAGCCAATTGTGGCCAGGGTAAAAGCCAGAAGGCCCAGCTCAACCGTGTTTTTATTGAAGAAAAAGAGTGTCCCGCAAGAAATCGCACCAATCCATGTAAATACTTTCATAAAAGTCTTTCTTCGGCCTGTATAATCGGCAATTGAAGAAAAGAAAGGCGAAAAAAGGGCAATAACGAGGTATGATACAGCAATAGACCATGAATAGAGCACGGTATTGACCGCTTCATATCCGAAGAAGTTCACAGTGAAATTGTCTCCCTGTCGTGTGACCGCATTGTAATAAATAGGAAAGATGGTTGAACCTATGGTAAGCTGGTAGACTGAGTTGGACCAGTCGTACATTACCCATGCCCTTATGGTTTTCTTATCACCTTTTGGGATTGGCCGGAGTTCGGATATTTTTTTCAATTTACTGGAGCTCGTAAAACAATTCTACTACTAATATATAAAACTATTTTCAGTATGAATCAGATAATGAAAGCATCCGGTCAAACCAGGTTTTTTCTGATCAGGTTAAGGGCTGATCCTGCCTTAAACCATTCAATCTGGCTTTCATTGTATGAATGATTGACCATGAATTGATCCTCAGAACCGTCGCTGTGTCTCAATCTGATCATCAGTGGTGTGTTTGCGCTGAAGCTTGCGAGCCCGATTATATCAATGAGGTCGTCTTCACGAATTTTGTCGTAGTCAGACTTGTCAGCAAATGTGAGCGCGAGCATGCCCTGTTTTTTCAGGTTTGCTTCATGTATACGGGCAAAAGAACGGACCAGCACTGCTTTAACTCCCATATGGCGTGGCTCCATGGCAGCATGCTCCCGTGATGAACCTTCTCCGTAATTCTCATCACCTACCACAATAGTACCTGTTCCCTGTGCTTTATACATTCGGGCTGTTCCGGGTACCTCACCATAATTTCCTGTTAATTGGTTTTTAATGGAGTTGGTTTTATCATTGAAGAAATTCACAGCTCCAATAAGCATATTATTTGAGATGTTATCCAGGTGGCCGCGGTACTTGAGCCACGGACCGGCCATCGAGATATGATCGGTGGTGCATTTCCCCTTTGCTTTTATCAGCAGGCGCATATTGGTATAATCCTTGCCATTCCAAGCTTCAAAAGGCTGCAACAGCTGAAGTCGATCGCTTTTCTCATTTATAACCACCTGAATACCGCTGCCATCCTCAGCGGGTTTTTGATACCCGTTGTTTTCCACTGCAAATCCTTTGGGCGGCATTTCAAGTCCCATTGGTTCTGCCAACTTCACTTTCTCACCTTTTTCATTTACCAGGAAGTCAGTGAGTGGATTAAACGACAGGGAACCGGCAATTGAAAAAGCCGTCACAATTTCCGGAGAAGCTACGAAACCATGAGTATTTGGATTACCGTCGGTTCGTTTGGCAAAATTCCGGTTGAAAGAAGTCATGATGGAATTTTTCTCCTGCTTTTCGGCACCTTGCCTGGCCCATTGACCGATACAGGGTCCGCATGCATTGGCAAGCACCTGACCTCCCATTTTTTCAAATACTGCAAGAATCCCATCTCTTTCAGCAGTGTAACGAACCTGTTCCGAGCCCGGGGTGATGACAAATTCCGATTTTGCCTTTAAGCCCGATTGCATGGCTTGTCTTGCAATAGACGCAGCACGTGTAAGATCTTCGTACGATGAATTCGTGCAGGAACCAATCAGACCGACTTCCAGTTTTTCAGGCCATCCGTTTTCTTTCACAGCCTGGGTAAATTTCGAAACAGGAGTTGCCAGGTCAGGCGTGAATGGCCCGTTAATATGAGGCTCGAGTTCAGACAGGTCAATTTCTATCACCTCATCAAAATACTTCCTGGGATTACTGTAAACGTCATCGTCAGCGGTTAGGTCTGATTTGATTGTCTCGGCCATATCAGCTATTTCCTTACGCCCGGTACCATTCAGATATTCCTGCATTTTGCGGTCGTAACCGAAAACAGAAGTGGTTGCACCGATTTCCGCTCCCATATTGCAGATGGTGCCTTTACCGGTGCATGAAATGGCATCGGCTCCCTCACCGAAATATTCAAGTATGCAACCGGTTCCTCCTTTAACAGTAAGTTTTCCGGCTACCTTTAGTATCACGTCCTTGGCAGATGTCCATCCGCTCAACCTGCCTGTCAGTTTAACACCAATCAGTTTGGGAAAGCGCATTTCCCAAGAAAGACCGGCCATCACATCGCAGGCGTCAGCCCCTCCCACACCAATGGCAATCATCCCCAACCCACCGGCATTCACTGTATGGGAGTCGGTACCAATCATCATACCTCCAGGAAATGCATAGTTCTCAAGCAATACCTGGTGGATTATTCCTGCACCTGGCTTCCAGAAACCAATACCGTATTTATTTGATACAGAAGACAAGAAATTATATACTTCTGCATTGGTAATTTTGGCTTTATCCAAGTCAGCCGCAGCGCCATTTTTGGCCAAAATGAGGTGGTCGCAATGTACGGTTGACGGCACTGCGACTTTGTTCCGGCCTGCCTGCATGAACTGCAGTAAAGCCATTTGTGCTGTGGCATCCTGCATGGCCACCCTGTCAGGTAAGAAGTTTACATAATCTTTGCCTCTGCTGAAAGGAGTTGCCGGTAATATCTCCTCAAGATGTGCATACAATATCTTCTCGGTTAATGTAAGCGACTTGTTCAACAATTTCCGGCTGGCCTCAACGCGTTCGGTATAGGTTCTATAGACGCGAGCGATTAAATCCAAATCAAATGCCATAATGGTTCAGGTTTATACTGCAATTTTATGAAATCTTCCCAATTATTCAATTATATATGCTTTTAAAAAGATTGCAGGGAAGGTATTAACTCCAATATGTCCATCCTTCTCAATGAATCTGCCCGTGACGTATCGGAACTCTCAAATACCGAAGCAGCAGGTCCAGTTAATGTAACAACCTGGGTTACTCCGAAAGTATCGGCCGGATTAATAAACTCCCTGCGTACCATCAATTCCTTTAACCTGCTGAAGTAAGGAGCAAAAAAAGGTCTCATCACACCATTTGACTCAAATGAATATTTGTACCACTTGGGATGAGGCACTATGCTGGCCAAATACACACTCTCCTGCAGATTCAGATCGGAAGGTTTCTTATTGAAATAAAAATGACTTGCCTGGTTAATACCGTATATACCGGGGCCCCACTCGATGATATTCAAATACACCTCATACATCCGTTGTTTGGCAACCAGGTTTTCATTTTCAATAATCCATACGATGATGGCTTCTTCTATCTTGCGGGCAAGTGTTTTGTTGCGGGTAAGAAAAATATTCTTCACCAATTGCATAGAGATAGTGCTTCCGCCACGTGCAAAACGTTTTTCCTTTATATTGGTAGAAATTGATTCTGTGAATGCTTTCGGGTTAAATCCATTGTGATAAAAGAAGCTGCCGTCTTCTGAAGTCATAACAGCTGCCCGTAAAAAGGGTGAGATTTCTTCAAAACTAACAAAATCAGGATTCTCTTCTTTCACCGAAAAAGCAGCCACAAGCCTGCCCTTTTCGTAAACATGATGTATAAAACTCCCGTTAAGCATGCGGTAATCATCAACTCCATATGATTTAATCCGGAATTTTTCACTAGTAAGGCGCGTATTGAAAAATAAACTGTCGGGATTAGCCATATCAACAGAGAAGGTGAGAAAGTAGTGCAATGTTCCTTCCGTTTGAATACCGTTTAAACTGGTAAACATACCCTGAGGGAGCGAACTGAAGAAGTCATTCGCAGTCCAAGTCTGCGGTATTATCTTGAATTCAATTAAAGGCTTGCTCATCAACGAAATCCTGAAATAGGGATGGAAATTGATCCGGTTTAAACTTACCGCTGTAGTGCTGTCCAGTTCAGCATAACCGGCACCAATATTGACTTTATATGAGGAGCTGAAATGATCAATGAGAATATTCCCGGTAGATAGCCGGGCACCCTTTGACTTAAAACCACTGAAGGCAAAAACGCCCTGGGGGCTTACCAGGTGTCGGTTTCGCCGGGAAAGATCGACTGAGAATGCCACCGAGTCAAAACCCGCTTCAAAGCCATATTTGTCTCTTAGAACAGGTATGGGCAAGAATAAAGTATCCGGATTAACCATGCCAAACCTGATTTCCGGGGTTGACTTGTCCATTATACCTGAAAATGGGAGGTGAAGCACATTTGAATCTCCCGTCAATACCAAAGTAGCAGCGAATTCACCATGCTTTAATTTGAAATCATCAACACCTATACCAGAAAAATTACCGGAATACTTTACCTTAACATCAACCTTTTCCACGTTCACTCGGGACGGAATATAATTAAATAACCTGCGGATATTTCTGAAGGCAAAACCAGCCATATCAATTTCACTGCGGGCTTCCAAAAAGCCGGTAGAATCATTGCGAATGGCAGCATTTCCAGCTAACGTAGAATCATTGTAATTGTAGTGGATGACAACCGATCCAGCATTTAGTTTTTTTATCCGGATTCGCTTTGCCAACAGAGGAATTATTCTGGGTTTTACAAAAAGTGAGTGTACCTGTACAGAATTCTCACCTGATTCAGATTGAATATATATTTCCTTAATATAAACGGTACTCAGACCTTTGAACCCCGCGCCATCGACATCGACTGAATAATTGTGATTCCTGAACCTTTCAGCAACATTGCGGATTGCCTTTCTGAGGATGATACCTCGTAAAGCAAATCCAGCAATCAACATGAAAAGAACAAAAATCAGGAATGCCAATCCAAGCTGCTTGCGACTGAACTTTTGTAAATACATGGATGTAAATTTGAAACTGCGAAATTAGCAATCTATTTGGCAGGAATCAAAAAAATTTGAACATGTATCTGAATCTGAACCTTTATGCGAGATAGATTTCAGGAATAGGTCCCCTGCCAATCATGCCTTAATGACAATAGCTGATAATACTACTCAATAATGTAACATTTGAGCTATGGCCTCGTAAATAAATTGAATATACTTATATACAAAGAAATGAGACTCATTTATATATTAGCAGGCTGCCTGGTTTTTTCCAACATGGGGGCACAAAGTCCGGAAGACCTCAAGAATAAGGAGAACCTGGCACGCAATAAAGTAAAAACCCAAATCAACTGGGATTATAAATATGTTGGTGATAAGCCCGATAAAAACGGAGTCAAAACTTCTGTAACCACCTATTCAACAACAGGTGATGTCAGTCAGGTTAATGCACTAAACCCGGCCGGGGCTGTTCTGCACACGGAAAAATACAACTATGATTCCCGAGGTAATAAAACGGAATATACAAGAAAATCAGTCGAAAATTCATACCAGAAGAAATACGTTTATAATGAAAAAAACCTGCTTATCGAGGAAAGCGGATTTGATGGTGTTGAAAATTTTAAGAATATATACACATACAATGCCAACGGTGACATGACCGAGATCAGGTACATGAAAAATACTGTTTTACAGGAAAAAAGAGTTTTTAACAAAGATGGTGTTACTACGAATGTATCTGTTTACAATAGGGCAGGAGTTCTTTCTTCGAAACTGATATTGATCTATGACAGCCGCGGGAATTTGATTGAAGAATCAGTTTATGGTGTGAATCAGAATCAGCTTGAAAAGAAAACCTACAACTACGATGAAAGAAGGAAACTCAAAGAGGAGGCAAAATACAAATTAAACAAAATCTCCGTCAGAAGTACTTATAATTACAATAATTCCGGCGCACTGGCAGAAATTACTGAAGAAGGGCCCGGTGTAGCTAAATTTGTAAAGAAAAGTATGAGCTATGACAACAAAGGCAACCTGGTTGATATCAAATGGCGCAGGAATGGCAGCGAAGAGTTTAACAAAATAACCTATCAATACGACGAAAGGGGCTTATGCACATCTGCAGACACATTTTACCCTGCTACAAAATACCGGGTACTCACAAAATACACCTATGAGTACTTTTAAGAGTGCGAAATAGCTGAATTTGAACTGTTAAAACCCTGAACATACAAATCAAACCCCAAACATTTCACTATCTTTGCCGCCAATCTTCGCATGCTTTACTGATGCTTCTTAAAATACATCCTGAAACACCCGGACAACGACAGGTCCAGAAAGTGGTGGAAATTCTCAAGGAGGGAGGCGTCATTATTTTCCCCACAGATACTGTGTATGGCCTGGGATGTGATGTATTCAACCACAAGGCAGTGGAACGTGTTGCCCGAATCAAGGGCATCGATATCGAAAAGGCAAATTTTTCATTTATTTGCCACAATCTGAGCCACCTTACGGATTATGCCAAACACGTGAATAATCCTGCTTTTAAATTGATGAAGCAATGTCTGCCCGGCCCGTTTACCTTTATCCTCGAAGCCAGTAGTAATGTTCCGCGCATATTTCGTAACCGCAAAAAAACAATTGGGATCCGTATTCCAGATAACAACATCATTGTGGAAATTGTCAGGGAGCTCGGAAATGCTGTTTTAACAACCTCTATACATAATGAAGATGAGGTACTGGACTATATTACCGATCCTGAGTTGATTCATGAACAATACAAGACAATTGTCGATGCTGTTATCCATGGCGGGTTTGGAGGCAACATGCCCTCAACGGTAATTGATTGTACCGGTTCGGTTCCCCAACTGATTCGCCAGGGCATCGGGCAGGTCGAGATCTGATGGCTGAAATTACCGGAGCATTTTATCCTTAGCAGTCCCTGATGTTAGTTGAAAGGCACCCTGCCTGCTTACTTGCCAGCAGGCAATATGGGCCATATTGCAGTAATCATTCCATTGAAGCGCCTGATGAAATGGTACGGATGAATCAATTACGACCATTGATGTTTCAACTAATTCAGATAAGATTTCAGCACCAGGGAAAATACGTCCGCTTGCTATCAGGTAATCCACATGGAAACTTTGTTCAGCATCATATTTGAAAAAAGCAGGATCTCTTAAAACAAGTATCTTCCGGTTGCCCAATTCAAGAATTACATTATTGCCCAACCATGAACCTGACATGAGCAACCCGCGCATTGGGATTATTTCAAATGTTCCGGCAGGTATCTGATCATACAATAGCTGCCTATCGGCAACGCCATGCCTGATCCAGAAATTGTTCAGTGCATAATTCAGTCCCGGATCACGAAGACCGGGCAGTGAATCTCCAATGATTACGGCATTTCTTCCTGATATTATGCTTATTACAGATGTTCTTTTGATATCAGCCACCAACAGTATTTGCTGATGTCTCATACTTATAGTATGCAATAAAACCGCTAACTGGAGCAGCAGAATTGAAGCCAGGGATGCATAAAGCAAACCGGCATGTCTGTGTATCCAGAAAAGGCCGCCACAGATAATGGCTATCATCAGCAAAAATGCTTGAAAATCGCTGACATGAATATTTTCAAGAAGGGCATAAGGAAGTATTTCAATGAAGGCAACGCTTTTATATAGCAGCAGAAGTAAAAAAGAAAGCAACTTACCTGTCAGAATCATGAATGGATTAATAAAAGAGGATAGTAGAAAAACACCGGCGACACAAATGATCAGTGAAACCAGTGGAACAACAAAAAGATTGGTAAGCCAGAAATACAAAGGAAACTGGTGAAAGTAAAGCAATGTGAGCGGAAGGGTTGCCAGCTGTGCGGCACATGAAACTGAAAACAACTGCCACAACCTGCTGATGATAAAGTATCTCGTTTTTACTATGTTGTTTATTAAGGGTTGAAAAAGCAGAATGCCCAAAACAGCAGAAAATGACAACTGGAAACTCACATCGGAAATCAGAGGAGGAGATATAGTCAGTAATAAAAAAGCTGAAGCGAACAAAATATTGTATGTGTTAACCTGCCTGTGCAGCATTTTTCCACCGATTACAAAACTC
>CAYVBH010000035.1:0-19809 GCA_964449015.1 uncultured Bacteroidales bacterium | reverse complement strand
CAGGATGTCCACCTCACATATCTTCCCGTTTGCCAGTCCTTCCATATATCGCACTTCTTTGCCGTCTCGCTCTTCAATTGGTGTTTCCCGGGCTCCTTCTGCCAGGCTCCAGTCAATGGTTGATGAGGGCAGTGCTGCATAAAAAGGCACCTGGTTGTCATTTGCGGCAAGCGCTTTCAGGTAGGTTCCTATTTTATTCACGATGTCACCATAGGCCGATGCCCGGTCGCTTCCCACGATCACCATATCTACCATGCCCTGTTGCATCAGGTGTCCCCCGGTATTGTCAGCAATTACCGTACACGGTACCCCGTGCTGCTGCAATTCCCATGCGGTAAGCCGTGCGCCCTGGTTTCTTGGTCGGGTTTCATCCACCCAAACATGAATTTTTATGCCCTGATCATGTGCCAGGTAAATAGGTGCAGTTGCCGTTCCGTAGTCTATACAAGCCAGCCACCCGGCATTGCAATGGGTGAGTATGTTGACGGTTTCGCCATTTTTAGCAAGGCTCAGCTGTTCAATCAACTTCACCCCATGTTGCCCTATCTTCAGGCAGTTCATGCGCTCTTCATCAACAATTCCAATGGCAATATTCAGGGCTGTTTCTATCATCTCCTCCTTTGTGGTGAGCCCTTGAAGTGCTCTTACCTGACGGTCAACAGCCCAGGCCAGGTTAACTGCCGTAGGCCGTGATGATTTCAGATAAGTCGCAGCATCGGCTATCCGATGCGCCTCAACTCTTTTATCATTGATATTAACTACCGCCAGGTACATGCCCAACGCGCCTGCTGCACCAATCAGCGGTGCTCCGCGCAAATGCATGTCGCGTATGGCCGTGTACATATCCTCCAGCGATTTTAGGTCTTCAATCCTGAATTCAAATGGCAGGTATCGCTGGTCGATTATCTGCACCACCGATCTGTTGTGAGGGTGTATCCAAATAGTTTCAAAATGATCGCCCTTTACTTTCATTTGTTACCTGAAAAGCCTTTTTTTGTAAAAAATTTGGTGTATGAAATTTGCGGATGCAATTTACAACGGAAAAACTGAAATTAAGAATATAATTTTCGACTGGGGAGGCGTGATTACGGATCTACATTTCGAGGCCACCAAAAAAGCTTTTCATGATCTCGGTCTTACCATTTTTGATGAATCGGTACCTCATGATCCCAACCATGATTTGTTCATTCCGTTTGAAATAGGTAAAATTTCTCCCCGGGAATTCCGAGACCGGCTGAAAGCATTGTCTTCCCAGGAGCTTTCCGATGTCGATATCGACCAGGCCTGGTGCGTACTGTTGGCTGATCTTCCGGCCGACAGGTGGCGCATCCTTGAGGCGGTATCCAAAAACTTCAGAACCTTTATCCTGAGCAACACCAATGCCATCCATCAACCCTATTACTACAACCGGCTCCGGCAGATATACGGTACCGATGGGTATGCACATTTTTTCGAAAAAACCTACTTTTCACATGAACTGGGCATGCGTAAACCCAATCCGGAGATCTTTCAGTTTGTGATTGAAGATGCCCGTTTGAAACCGGAAGAAACCCTGTTTATAGACGACTTCATTGAGAACATTGAAACCGCTCAAAAACTGGGATTTCAAACCATCCACCTGAAAGCGCCATTGACCCTGGCTGATGTATTTGTGTTTTGAGTATGGATATCTTAGTAAAATAATCCCTACCTTTATTCAGTTATATAGTTTCACGGAATCATTCGTTTCATGTAAATCTCCGACCTATGAAATCAATATCTATCTTCTTGATTATTTATGCTTTAACTGCTTCCGCAGCATTCAGCCAGGCAGCTGTCAAGGCAACCATCCGCCTGAAAAACGGTAAAACCGTTGAGGCACATCATTTTGGCAAGCTCGTATGTGAATCCAACCGTACAGCTTTTAATTTCACTATACTCCGGGGCAAGTTTCACGATACGCATACCGAAATCAGTGATTACAAGGATATTGCCAAACTCTCTTTTGCAGGGTTTACTGCTGCTCCGGCTCCTTCAGTGGGCAACCAGAAAGGAACCATCACTGTTCTTAAGAAAAACGGTGTCAATGTAGCGCTTGAGCAGGCTGAGCTGGTCATGTCGTGCTTCAGTCCTGCCGACCGCTATAACGAAATCCACGTACAGGTCATCAATCCGCTTACTGATGAAAAGACAGATGTGGCCATTGAGATGCGCAATATTGAATCGGTAACATTTTAGGGTTCTTTCCAGTCGCCATGATCCTTGATGAGCGCAATCAACTCATCAACCGCTTCTGATTCGGGTACGCCCCTTTTGACAACCTCTTTCGACTTATACAAGGTGATCTTTCCCCTGCCTGCGCCAACATATCCATAATCGGCATCAGCCATTTCACCGGGACCATTCACAATGCAACCCATCACCCCTATTTTCAACCCCTTCAGGTGCGATGTGGCGACCTTAATGCGGGCCAGTGTTTCCATCAGGTTGAAATTGGTGCGTCCACAGGAGGGACAGGCAATGTATTCGGTTTTCGACATCCTGGCCCGGGCAGCCTGTAAAATACCCAGTGAAACCGACTGAATCTGCTGCTTCGGTAATGGGTTCTCACCCGTGAGCCAGATTCCGTCGCCAAATCCTTCAATAAAGGAACCGCCTAAACTAGCAGCGGCATGCAACATGAAATCTTCCTCATTTTTGTCAGGCAGATTCAGCCTGAAAACAACGGGGACTTCGCATTTAGTGTTATCCAGTTTTTGTCGCAACCATCTCAGTTCGTGCTGTACATTGTCCGCTGATGGTTGATATACTAACACGGTGGAGTGATCCGTGTTCAGCTGATTCAGAAACTCCCCGGTAAGTTCAGCAGAGGTAGCCTGAATAAGGGAAACAGGAATTCCGGGGTCATCCAAACCGTAAACAAAAGGAGGCAGATTTCCGCCAATATTTCCGGTTTTACGGGTGTGTCTTCGGTTATAATCGGTTTGTTCCATATTCCGGTTACCTTTTCTTGATTTTTGTGAAGCTGAAGTCGTAAAATCAACCAGTTTACGGGCAACCGGAATTTCGGCTTCAGGTTCTTCAGTCAGTGAAACCCGGATGGTATCTCCCAGTCCGTCAGCCAACAAGGTGCCGATGCCCACGGCCGATTTAATTCTTCCGTCCTCCCCTTCTCCGGCCTCGGTAACGCCCAGGTGCAGCGGAAAATGCATGCCTTCCTGGTCCATTTTCTCCGCAACCAGTCGCGTACTTTGGATCATCACCCGCACATTGCTGGCTTTCATCGACACCACCACCTGGTCATACTTTTTTTCCCTGCATATCCTAAGAAATTCCATAGCTGATTCGGCCATACCTTCGGGCGTATCGCCATATTGATCCATAATCCGTTCCGACAGGGAACCATGATTCACTCCTATCCGGATTGCTGTTCCGCTGGTACGGCATATTTCAATTAATTCAGTAAATTTTCCAATATCTGCAAAATTGCCCGGATTGATGCGTACTTTATCCACATGTACAGCCACCTTCAGGGCAATTTCCGGGTTGAAGTGCACATCGGCGATAATGGGCGTCTGAAAGTCCTTTTTACGTAATTCTTTTCTGATGTTAGCAATCGCATCCACCTCATTCATTGAAGGAACGGTAAACCGAACAAATTCCGCACCGGCCTTGATTATCCGGATACATTGTGCCACACTGGCTTCAATATCACCGGTAGATGTATTGGCCATTGATTGTACTCGGATCGGATGGTCACTTCCCATAGGCAACCCGCCAACATGCACAGTAACTGTTTTTCTCCGCCACAGAGGCAGTGCATTTTCATCATGCCGGATCATAGGTACATTAAAAAGTTTAATTTAGCGTAAAGTTAATGAATGATTTCCATTGGTTAGCTTTACCATCCATTCATTTGTCAGGTTGTTATAAGTATGAACGTATACTCCTTTTTAAAGAACGTTGTAAAAAAGATTTTGCCAGAAAATGTCCTGATCAGACATGAGTTTTTTATCAGAAGGATCCTGTCAGTTTTCTATACCGGTAATAAAGTCATGTGCAATGTGTGTGATAAGAACTTTTCACGCTTTATCCAACTTGAAAACTCTGACAACATATGTCCGCGTTGTGGTTCACTTGCGAGACACCGCCGGCTTTGGCAATTCATTGGCAAGGAAGCTTCGTTTAAACCCGATCACCGGATACTTGATTTTTCTCCTTCACGAATGCTGATGAAACATTTCCGGAAATTGTATCCCAATTACGTCTCAACAGATTATCAGGAAAACAAACAAACCGATAAAAACTACGACATAACTTCACTCCCTGAACCCGATAATTCTTTTGACCGTATTATCTGCTATCATGTGCTCGAACACATCGAAAATGATCTGAAAGCTTTGGCTGAATTATTCAGGGTTCTCAAAACTAAGGGATCAGTCGTAATTCAAACGCCTTTTACAGAAGGGGCTATTTATGATAATCCGGCCATCATTACTGAAGTCGACCGGTTACATCATTTCGGCAAAGAAGATCATGTAAGAATATACTCAGTAAGTGGTTTGAAAGAAAGACTCGAATCGGTGGGCTTTGATGTCAACGTCTTCAGCTATCACGAAGAGTCTGGAAATATTAACGGTTTTAAGGAAACGGAATACATCCTCCTGGCACAAAAGAATCAGTAAGTCCTGATTACAAAATCATCAATCCAAAAGGTCTTTTTGTTTTTGTTCCAAAAGTATATTTTGATTGTATCCTCCCCTTCAAATCCAATTGATCAATTTCCGCCGCCATGTATATTTTATGCCACAGGCCATCACTCATACAATGGCCGGCTGCATCCACCGCTTTCCATCCTTTTTCCTTCTCATGGTAAAACTCCGGAAAACTGCTTCTGATTAAGTAGGCAGTCTCAGGATAATGAGTATGATAAAATAATCAGTGTACTTGTGGTTTATGTTCACGGTCAGTATTCAAACTCAAAACCGTCTTTGGTATCTTTTACGGTTATACCCAGCGATGTCAGCTGGTTCCGGATGCTGTCGGAGGCGGCATAATCCTTCCGGACCTTGGCTTCCTGGCGTTGCTGTAACAAGATGCGGATCACATTCCCAAGCAATTCATGGTCGCCGGATTGGACCGATTCTTCCGGAACCAGCCCCAGCAAATCAATTGTAAATGTTTGCATGAAACTTTTCAGCAACTCCAAATCCTGCGTGTTGATACTTTCTTTGCCATCATTCACCGAATTGATGATCCGAACCGCTTCAAACAGGTTACTAAGCATAACCGGGCAATTCAGATCGTCGCTCAGAGCATTGTATGCGTTTTCCTGCAAAGTAATCACATCTACTGTTGAACTTGCCGACGACTTGAGTTTCGGCAACAGGGTCATGGCTTTCATGAGTCGGGCCAGTCCCAGTTCTGCGGCCTTCAGCGCTTCATTTGAAAAATCGAGTGTACTGGAATAATGAGCCTGCAACACATAAAAACGGATGGTCATGGGTGAAAATGCCTTTTCAAGCAAAGCATTTGAACCGGTGAACAATTCCTCCAACGTAATGAAATTGTTCTTCGAACGGGCCATCTTTTGCCCGTTGATGGTGATCATGTTGTTGTGTATCCAGTAACGTACATGAGACTTACCGGCAGATACAGTGGATTGTGCTATTTCACATTCGTGATGTGGAAAGATCAAATCCATACCTCCTCCGTGAATGTCAAATTGGTCGCCCAGGTACTTCATGCCCATGGCGGAACACTCCAGGTGCCATCCTGGGAATCCTTCACTCCAGGGCGAAGGCCAGTGCATCAGGTGGGTGGTATCAGCTTTCTTCCACAAGGCAAAATCAAGCGGGAAACGCTTTTCATCCTGGCCTTCCAGTTCACGGGTATTGCTGAGCATGTCGTCAATATTGCGTCCCGAGAGTTTTCCGTAACCATATGTTTCGTGGTACTTCCTCAGGTCGAAATACACCGAACCGTTTACTTCATAGGCAAAACCCTTGTCGAGTATTCTTTGAATCATCTGCTGCTGTTCAATGATATGACCTGAGGCATGGGGCTCAATACTGGGTGGTAATACACCCAGCTTGTCCATGAACAAATGAAACCGGTTAACATAATGTTGCACCACCTCCATAGGCTCGAGCTGTTCCAACCGGGCCTTCTTTTGTATCCGGTCCTCCCCTTCTCCCGCAACCTCATCTTCCAAGTGGCCCACATCGGTTATATTGCGTACATACCTCACTTTATAACCCAGGTACTTGAGGTACCGATACAGGATATCGAAGGTAATGGCCGGCCGGGCGTGACCCAGATGCGGATCGCTGTATACGGTGGGGCCGCATACATACAATCCGACATACGGCGGATTCAATGGTTCAAACTTTTCTTTGGTGCGGGTAAGCGTATTGTATAAAAAAAGATCTTTCGCCATGGTGGTAATCAGATTATTGAACAAATCAGGCGATAAAGATAGAAAATGAATGGGGAATTCTGCATGCTGAAATGTGATAGTAGAATCATGATTGGATTATGGGAAATAAAATACGGGAATAGGAACCGGGATTGTGTCCGGGGAAAAAAAACGGGCCAGAGAATCTGTTCCCTGACCCGTTTTCCTAAAATATTTAAAATGTAACTAAAAACTGATCCCTATGGTAAAGTTCATGGCCGGTACCGGGGTGGTGTCTTTATTGTCATTCATATTGCCCAGGTACTCATCGGTAAATTCATTTTCCTCACTGTCATAATACTTGAATTTGGCATAGCCCGGATTGAATTCAAATCCCAACATAAGTAGGGAATACCTGACATTCAGTCCAACCGACCACTTGATGCCCATAAATCCCATAAAAAAATCATCGTCGATCAGATCATCATGATACGCCCAAACACTGCCTGCCACCCAAACCGGATTGATTTTTGCATATACATCGAATACCAGCTTGCTAACCGGACTGTAGGAGAACGACGGACCAATCTTGGATCCGAAATAGAAGAAATTCATGTTGTAATCGCTCTCGCTTTCGGAGAATTTATGGTAATTCACAGAAAGGTAATCCACGTTAATGCCCAGGCGCATATCCGGAGCAATTTTCAGGCTGTTGAGCATGAAAATGTTTCCCATTTCAAATAGGCCTCCGATTCTTTTCATATTATCATTCCAATCGCTTTTTCCGTCACTTCCAAAGTATTTCCAGGAGGGAGATGATAATCCGATACGAAAGTAGGTCTGCTTTTTCAGGTTTCCGTCTTGCGAAAAAACGGCAAACATAATGGTCAATAACAATAGGCTTATTAGTACTTTCTTCATAACCAAGTTTATTTGTTAACAGTTAATTTCATGTTTTCATGTCATTTAAGGCAAATTTTTCATAGAATTGCGCTCAAAAACACAAAAACATATACGAGGTAAAAGGCACAATGGATTTAGTAAGAAGGTTGTTTTTCATAAAAGCAGGCCTTATTTAGAATGGATTTAATATAAATAGTGCAGAATTAAATCGGATAAAACCTGAAAACGTTGTGATGATTGACATAGACAAAATTTATAGTGTAATCGCTCTCCTTTGATTTCAAATGAGAAGGATTTGTGATGTTCAAAATGCTTTCAGTGCGTTTCTTAATTTGTCAATAAGGTTTTAAATTACCTGAATTAATCATCTCCTTATATTTATCCCTGTACGTTTTCATATAAACCTGATTGAAATTTTCCTGACCTATTATCAATAGGTTCGGATCACCCTGTTTCCTTTCTCTTATCTGTAAAAAGTTTTTTTCCGTGGAATGGTAAAACAATCCTACATCGCATTTTGCTTTCTTTGCAAAAGCACTAAAATACTCTAATGATGTTTTGTATAACAGTGTTTCTGTTTGTGTTGGCCATACTGCCATTCCTCCCATTATTCCGGCATAGTGTGTTTCACCATTATCCTTTATCGGGAAGATAAATGACAGACATCCCGGACTATGTCCGGGTGTCGCAATAACCTGAAACATGATGTTTCCTATTTTAATCTTCTCTCCATCGAAAAGAAAAATGTCAACGGATTGAGGTCGGGTTCCAATGTAGTTCCATTCCATTGGCACAGTCTGTAACAGATTCCATCCTGTAAGGCTCATTGCTACAAGAGCGTTGGGGCAAATATTCTTTTTTAGATATTGTACACCACCGTAATGATCAAAATGTTCATGAGAAATGAATATCAATATAATGTCAGAAGGATCTATTCCCAGTTTTTTCATGTCATCGACCATCATTTTTACATCTGTATCTCCGCAACCCGCATCCATCATTACCAATCCCTCTCCGGTGTCAACTATAAAAGAACCGACAGCGGTTGTTCCTACAAAATATAAATTATCAAAGAGTTTTATCGGCTTGACAGATCGGTAAGGAGGCCTAAAGGATCCTGGCAATTCTGGAGATTCCCCCGGGTTTAAAGCTAACGGAAGAACTGCTTCTTTAACTTTGGGATACGCAATGGCTTCATCAATTGTCAGATAGTCTTTAGTTTCACCTCTTGACTTTGACTGTGCGGCCGTTTCCATATTATAATTACTCAATAGGAAAGCAGAAACAAGTAAAAGGGAATTAGTCAACACTTTCAGTCTCATTTTCATTTTCATTTGATTTTACTTCAAATTTCTAATTTTATGTAATACAGTATCAAACTTAAGTTGGTTATTTTTTAAAAATAAAGCAAATCATCTATAAGGCTTCTTGATGCGAGAGATACTGTATTCTTCAATGTCAACCTGGCCAGTGCGTTTGTTTGCTGAACCTGCCTGCTTGGCAGACATGCTTGCCGAAGTGTGCTTTTACCTCTTGCCTTTTGTTTTCAAGTCTTTAGCCCTTGGCACTTGGTACTCGTTTAACACCACATTAACAACACTATCCCGAAAACATTTTGGTAATCAGCGCCAATATTTTTAATATTGCTGGTAATGTGGAATTTTCTAACCGATACGTGGGAAAATTCTATATGAATTTCTACATTTTCTTTTAACCTGTTAATTATCTCTTATGAAATCACATAATTCCGCGGAAAAATGCCGTTGCTGCCTTCGGGTACCGGCCGTTTCTTTTGCCATGCTTTTACTGGCATCGCTGCTGACAATGACAACCAGTTGCCGCTCACAGGCGCAACAGAAACCCTACGTGGATATTACAAATGCTGCCGATGAAAAGAAAATCGACAGTATTATGTCGGTTCTTTCCCTCGAAGAAAAGGTGAACATGCTATGCGGAAACGGCAAATTCACCTCGCCGGGAATTGAACGACTGGGTATTGGAGATTTATATTATACTGATGGTCCCCTTGGTATACGCGAAGAAATTGCCAAAGACTCCTGGGAACCGGTTGGACTTACCACAGATTCTGCCACATTCTTCCCTTGCGGATCGGCCCTTGCCGCCACCTGGAACACGGCCATGCTATATGAATGCGGATTAGCCATGGGCGAGGAAGCCAAAACCCGCGGCAAAGATATTTTGCTGGCTCCTGCCATAAACATCACCCGTACCCCGCTGAATGGCCGTACTTATGAATACATGAGCGAAGATCCTTTACTGAATTCATTCCTTGCGGTCAGTTTTATTCATGGTGTTCAGCAGGCCGGAGTTGCCGCATGCGTAAAACATTACGCTGCCAACAACCAGGAAACCCGACGTGGTTCTATAGATGTGAATATGGATGAGCGCACGCTCCGGGAGATCTACCTTCCGGCTTTTAAAGCTGCCGTTACCGAAGGCGGTGCCTACTCGGTAATGTCGGCCTACAATAAATTCAGAGGTGTTTATTGTGGCGAGAACGATTACCTGCTCAATAAAATATTGAAAGGAGAATGGGGTTTCAAGGGACCGGTAGTATCCGACTGGGGCGGCACTCACAGTACGGTAGATGCCGCCCTGAACGGATTGGATGTGGAAATGGGAACTGCCAGGTATTTCAATAAAGACCTGCTTGATTCGGTGAAACAAGGCCTGGTGCCTGTATCGGTAATTGACGACAAGGTAAGAAGAATCCTGCGCCTGAAGCTTTATACACAACGCACACCAGTTCCTTCCGGAACGCAGGAGGTTTCAACCCCAAAGCACAACCGCACTGCCTATGACATTGCCGGTGAAAGTATCGTACTGCTCAAAAACACCCGGAAAAACCTTCCGCTTAAGGACATAAACAATAGAAGCATTGTGGTAATTGGCAGTAATGCAATGCAGAAAAACGCACAGGGCGGTTTCGGCGCCGGTGTGAAGGCACGTTACGAAATTACCCCGCTTGAAGGACTGAAGAGCAGGATTGGTAACGATGCCCAGATAGAATTTGTACAGGGATACAAAGCCACCTTTTATCGCGGTAAGCCCTTTGGCATGTTCCCTGACACGCTGCCCGATCAGAAGCTGATTGCTGAAGCTGCCAAAGCTGCCGCACGTGCAGATATTGCCCTGCTATTCATTGGGAACAACCGGGAGGTGGAAACGGAGAATTCAGACCGGAAAAACCTAGACCTGCCGTTTGGTCAGGATGCCCTTATTAAGGCTGTTTGTGCTGCTAATCCGAATACCATTGTGGTAGTAGTGGCCGGTGCACCGGTAAATCTTCATGTAGCCGATTCTTGTGCTTCATCCATATTGTGGTCTTGGTTCAACGGTTCCCAGGCCGGTTATGCGCTGGCTGATGTGCTTCTCGGCAAAATCAATCCATCAGGGAAAATGCCCTTTACCATTCCGGTCAAACTGTATGACTCTCCTGCCCATGCACTGGAAACTTTCCCCGGTAATGGAAAAGCCGTTTATTCCGAAGGAATTCTGGTTGGTTACAGATGGTTTGATACAAAAAATATTGCGCCTGCCTATTGCTTTGGCTACGGCCTTTCATACACCGAATTCAGCTATGGGGAACCCAAAACCAACAAACCGGTTTATACCCGAAAGGATACCGCTTTAATTACTTTCAACCTGAGCAATACAGGTGAATACGACGGTTATGAAACGGTTCAGCTTTATGTGAAAGAAATGAATCCGAAAATAATCCGGCCTGCCAAGGAATTGAAAGCATTTAAAAAGATGTTTGTAACAGCCGGTAATGAGACAACCGTTACAATGGAACTGCCTGTTGCCGATTTGGCCTGGTTTGATGAGAAGCTGATGAACTGGATTGTCAATCCGGGAACCTACCAGCTGGCTATTGGCTCTTCTTCAAGAGATATCCGCAAAGTAGCCCAGATTAAAGTGAAATAACTCCGGTTCTAAGCAACCGCTACCAGTTCTTTCATCTCGGGGAATTTTTTGCGTATAGCTTGTTCAATGCCGGCTTTCAAGGTCATCATGCTGAACGGGCATCCGTCACATGCGCCTTTTAAGCGCACTTTAACAACATAGTCAGGAGTTACCCCAACCAGTTCCACATCGCCTCCGTCAGCATTCAGGTATGGCCTTACTTCACTGATTGCCGCGTTAATATTGGCCAGTATGGCCTCATGCTGATTGTTCATAGGCTCTGTTTTAGTGTGCAAAATCACTGCGCTTTTTGGTAATCTCAACTACTTTGGTGGGGTCCAGATCGGTATTCCGCTTGATCAACTGAATAACCAGGTTGTCGGCAATGCTTTTAAATGCCTCTCCCGCCGGTCCCTTAGATAGCACAGCCGGCGTACCGGAGTCGCCTCCTTCACGGATTCCCTGCACAAGCGGTATTTGTCCGAGAAGCGGAATGCCATATTGTGCACCAATTTTTTCGCATCCGTTTCTTCCGAAAATATAGTATTTGTTTTCGGGCAGTTCGGCCGGTGTGAACCAGGCCATGTTTTCAATAAGTCCCAATATGGGAACATTCACTGCCGGAGCCCTGAACATGTTAATTCCTTTCACCACATCGGCCAGTGCCACATCCTGGGGCGTGCTTACAATTACAGCCCCTGTTACCGGGACACTCTGCACCAGCGTAAGATGGATGTCGCTGGTACCCGGAGGCAGATCCACAAACATGTAATCCAGCTCCCCCCATTCGGCATCACCCAGCAATTGCTGAAAGGCTCCCGAGGCCATGGGACCCCGCCAAATGGTTGCTTCATTGGGGTTCACAAAGAACCCTATTGAAAGTGCTTTCACGCCATAGCGTTCCACCGGTATGATCAGATCTTTTCCGTTCACCTTGTTAACAAACGGATTGGTAAATTCAGCGTTGAGCATTTTGGGTATCGACGGGCCGAAAATGTCCGCATCAATAAGCCCTACCCTGGCGCCTGTGGCTGCAAAAGCCACGGCCAGATTAACCGCAACCGTGGATTTACCCACACCCCCTTTGCCAGAAGCTACCGCAATGATGTTACGGACTTGCGGCAGGTATTGCCTGGGTGCAGCAACCGGCCTGGAGGGTACATTCAGGGCAATCTCTATGGTTACACTTTCTCCGAACGACTCCTGGATCATTTTGGTACAGGCTTTTTTAATGGAGGATTTCAACGGATCGTTGAAGGTTGGGAATTCCAGCGAAAACTCAATCTTATTGTCGGCAACCACAAGGTGATTCACCAGGTTCATGGCAATGATGTCCTTGCCCGAGGCAGGATGAACAACCTTTCTCAACACTTCCAGAACCTGGTTCTCAGAAATATTCATATTCTGAAATACTTTAAATATTAATTCAAATGGGTCATAAACTACCTCGCTACAGATTTGAAGAGATCCCTCGACTTTGCTCGGGATCAGTTCAACTGAATAATTTTGTTGCACAAAATTATAGTCTCACTGACAAAGATAATTATTATTTAGATTAATTCTTTATAAGGGTCCCAAAAGACCTTGCGGAATTCCACGATCCGGTCGTTATCAACTGCTATTCCTTCGCTTTCCAGCAGTTCCTGCATCATATCGGGATGTCTGAAATGGTGTTTTCCGGTCAGCAGGCCATTGCGGTTGACCACCCTGTGGGCCGGTACAAAACCGGGTTGCAGGTGAGAGGCATTCATGGCCCATCCTACCATGCGTGCGGCTTTTGGTGCGCCGGTAAACCGGGCAATGGCGCCATAGGTGGTCACCCTTCCGGCAGGAATCAGCCGGACTACATCGTAAACCCGGTCAAAAAAACCATCGTTGTCGTTATTCGTCGACTGTTTCTTCAATTGTTTTCTCATGGGGCAATTCAAAGCACAGGTAATTGATTCTCATTCCCTGGTTCAGAAACTGCTGCTCGTAAAAGGTTTTGATATCCAATATGTCATTGCACATTCCGGAATGGTAAAGATCGCTGGTCTGATGTCTGATGACCAGGCTGTTGTTCCGGGCCAGTTCAAGGGTGTACTCATAAAGCTCAGTGCTGTCGGTTTTCAGATGCACCAGTCCGTTGTTAACCAGGAACCGCTTGTAGTTATTCAAAAACCGCGCAGATGTAAGTCTTTTGCGTTTCTTTTTCAATTGCGGATCGGGAAAGGTAAGCCAGACCTCCTCCACTTCATCCGGGCCGAAAAATGAGGTGATCTGTTCAATGTGTGTTCTCAGAAACAATACGTTGGGTAGTTTTTCGGAAAGGGCTGTGCGTGCGCCCCGCCACATGCGGGATCCCTTGATGTCAACCCCGATGAAGTTTTTCTCCCGGAACCTTCGGGCCAGGCCCACGGTGTATTCTCCCTTGCCGCATCCCAGTTCAAGAACAACCGGGTGTTGATTTCCGAATCGTTCCTGGTTCCACTTTCCCTTAAGCACATAATCTTTCCCGAAAACTTCTTCAAATTCAGGTTGTACCACATTTGAAAAAGTTTCCATTTCAGCAAATCGCTGCAACTTCTTTTTTGTCATGAAATAGTAATGAAATTTTTCAGCGTTTTGAACGGGCCTTTTCTATTCTCAGTCCGATATCGGTTACATGCTTCAGTTCTTCTACCCACATGGCCTGTTCAACATCAAACTGGTAGATTCCGCGCAGCGGGAAGCGGATGTTTTCGCGAAAAGGCACGTATAAAGTAAATACGGATGCAGCTCCTTTTCCAAGCCATTTCCCCCTTTCGTCGGCCAGCACAATTTCAACCGTATCACGCAATGTCAGTCCCGAAGGTGCATGCGTGGTCACAAACACATACAGGTTGCTGTACTCGTATTCACCCGTATTGCGCACCGAGAGGTACACGTTTTGTGAAGTGGACGTATCACTGATGTTGACATTGAAATGCAGGATATCGTGGTTATTCCAGGTGTGATCTTTAAATGACCGGTATTCTTCAAACACCCTTTGCCGGTCACAGGAAAAGAGCATTAACAAAATCCATACGAACAGGCTGGCCTTTTTCATTTTATCGGCGGCGTTTATGGTGATGCTTTTTATTGGGGCGGGGAGCTGGCTTATCCTCTATGCGCGTCAGAATCTTTTCGTCAACCGCATTTTTGTACTGGTAATCAATAATGGGCGCTATATCCACATTTACCGTACTTTCCAGTTTTTTGATTTTTTCGCCCTTCCGGTTTTTGGCAATGATCTCCTTTACCTGATCCACGGCAAGGCAAACAATTTCCGCAGGCATATCTCTTTTGGAAGAATACCACATCAGGCGCTTGAAAACGTCCGTCTTCTGATGATAAAACGAACCCTGTTCGGTATCGAGTGGTATGGATGTGTTGGGGAAGTCCTTCTGGGCGTCCAGGTAACACGACAGTTCGTAATTCAGGCAGCATTTCAGCTTTCCGCACTGACCTGCCAGTTTCTGAGGATTGAGAGAAACTTCCTGGTATCTGGCTGCATTGGTGGTTACCGAAACAAAGTTGGTGATCCAGGTGGAACAGCACAATTCGCGCCCGCATGATCCGATTCCTCCGATTCTCCCAGCCTCCTGCCGTGCACCAATCTGTTTCATCTCGATCCTTACTTTCAGCTGATCTGCAAGTACCTTGATGAGTTCCCGGAAATCGACACGGTCATCAGCTATGTAATAGAAAATGGCCTTGGTACCATCGCCCTGGTACTCCACATCCCCGATTTTCATATCAAGTTTGAGATCCAGTGCGATCTTCCTCGATCGGATCATGGTGGTGAACTCATGCGACATCGACTCATTCCATTTGTCGATATCAGCCGGTTTTGCCTTGCGGTAAATTTTCCGGAATTCGGTACCTTCAACCGGTATGTTGTTATTCTCAAGTTGAAACCTCACCAGTTGGCCTGTGAGCGACACAATTCCGATATCGTGACCCGGAGATGCTTCTACGGCAACAATATCGCCTTTTTTCAGTTTCAGGTCGTTGACATTCTTATAATATCCCTTCCGGGTATTTTTAAAGCGGATTTCAAGAATATCACAATCCTGGTACGATTCGGGAATGTCAAGTAACCAGTTCGTGTTGTCGAGCTTGTTGCCCCCCATGTCGACACAGGTGAACGATTCCGACGCATCTTTAAGTAATTTATGGCATCCACGGCCATTAAAACCGTTGGTCATTAGTCTTCATTTTAAGCTATAAAGGGCAAAAGTAAAAAAATAAATGGTATCAAAGGGGCAAAATAATTCATATTGGCTCTTTCACATCATTGCGATATATTCCACGTGATCTCATGATCCCAGCTTGAGCGCAGGTCAACCGGTGTATTACTCAGGTAGGTCTGCTCAGGTTGTATGTGTTTCAGGTAATTACCGGTATCCCACTTCCCGTTGCCATTCCTGTCGTAAATGCTTTTCAGGTGATACTTACCCGGCGACAAAAAATCAAAAGTGATCAATCCCTGAGATGTGGTAATTTTCGAAGCAACCACCTCGCTCTTGTCATTCAAAAGCTGAACGATCATGGGATACTGGCCACCAGATACAGTCAGCAGAATTTTGCCGTAATAATCCAATTTTTGGGTGGAAAAGCTAAGCATTAAGGAATCGTTGGTATGTCCATAAATATCATAAGCTGTCCCCGGCTTCAGCAAAATCCTGTACTGCGAATCCTCATCCCATTTGCTTACAACCCGGAAGACTTTGACAGAAGATGAATCCCTCGTATAGACATAGGCCCGTTTCACGTACAGCGTGTCAACCTTCCTGAAAAATTCAATACTGTCGGGATTGATAGATTGCAAAGGTATTTCCGCATTGAATACCAATGGTTTATTTAGATGCTGCAAGCCCCTGTTGGGTATGCTGGCTGTTATTGCAAGCGATTTATCCTTTACTTCCTTTGCTTGCTTCCGCGATGCCCTGCCTGTTGAACCTCTCTCGGTTCTGGCTGCAGCAGGAGAATACCTGAACATAACCGTATCATTCCGTTGGATGAACCGGCCGGAAGAATCGGTAGTCAGGTAAGACAACTTCATCCTGAGGGTGTCCATTTTGACAATATTGGTGTCCGCTATCCAGTAAACAACACTGTCATTGTTGCGTGATGCTTCTTTAATATACCAGTCTTTCCCCGGTGCAAAATTCAAAGGTGTAAGTTTCACGGTATCATAGGGTGGTCGGTTGAAAATTACCGAAAAATTTTCAGATGCCTCGCGGCTGCGTGAGGAAATAAATACTTTGTCGGTTTCCTCAGTGAACGAATAAAGCGATACATTCAGCGCGTGAACCAATTTTCCTGGGGCAATGGTCGTGTCAGCCACCGCAGGCTCTTTTTCCTGGCGACCACTCCTTCCCTGCCTTGCAGCAGGCGTTATTAGTTTAACCGTGTCACGGATGTATGTCTGGCTTATCACATTCCCGGAGTTGATTACCAGGAGTGAATCCATGAAGGCAATGTTGTCCAAAGAAGGATCATACATCAAATTATTGTTGGCATCTTTCAGGGCAATTACCCTGAATGTATCCGGCGGCAGGTTATTCACGGCAAACATACCATTCTTGTTTGCCTTTCCGTAAAACCTGGGTATTTCGATTAAAGGTGCAGAATCTGACAAATTGGTATAAAGCATCAACAGCAAGGCACTTTCCTTGATATCTTCAGGCTGATGATCAAAAGCTCGTAACACACTTCCGGTAACAGAAAGTGAGTCAATCGCATTACCGGTTGAAAACACAAATTCAAAATCAGGTAAAAGATTGCCCTGGTTGTTATCTACTAATGAATTACCGAAATTGATTGTATAGGTGGTTTGAGGTAAGAGATCCTCATTCAGAGATACCACAATTGCCTTATCCCTTACCCTTATCAGCGGCTTTTCTTTCATTGGGGGAGATACAATGATTTCGCGGCTTTGGTCTTTGAGCTGGATATACTCATCAAACTCAATATTAATCCGGTCATCGGCAAAGTTCGTGGCCCGGTTGTCAGGAGCAGAAGAAACATAGACAGGGGGATTCATATCTTTTGGCCCTCCGGATGGATTGCCAACCTTGGCACAACCTGTCACCATAATGGTAAACAACAAAGCGGCGATAATGGTTTGATGGTATGATTTGAACATAAACAAAACTATTTTACCTGCACAAATATAAGTAACAATGCAATGCCTTAAAGGTAGTTTTGTTAGATTTGCATAAATAACCGCATCCTATGTCACTGAATTATATTATCTGGGATGTCATTCCCCAGCTCATTGATCTTGGAAAATTCGAGATCAGGTATTACAGCCTCCTGTTTGCACTTGGCTTCATTCTGGGCTATGTGATCCTGCTCAAAATTTTTAAAAAACAAGGTCTGACTGTGGAATTCCTGGATAAGCTGACCATTTATATGGTTGTCAGTACCATCATCGGCGCCCGGGTAGGCCATTGCCTTTTTTATGAATTTGATTATTACATACAACATCCGCTGGAAATTATTCTTCCCTGGCGCGGAACCCTGGGTGACGATTTTGAATTTACCGGTTTCCAGGGCCTGGCCAGTCACGGTGCTGCCATTGGCATACTTGCTGGTATTTACATTTTTGCAAGAAAAACCAAATCATCATTCCTATGGGTGATGGACATGATTGTTATTGTTACAGCCCTGGCCGGTTCATTAATCCGGCTAGGAAACCTGATGAATTCAGAGATTTATGGAAACCCCACTAAAGCCACCTCGGGATTTGTTTTTACGCATGACCTGACTCGCGTGCTTACACAAAAATATGATGGTATTATTGAGGATGTCAGCTACAGCAAGGTCAGTGACAAAGATATGCAACTTTCACAAGGAGTGCCGCTTGAAATTCACATCGGATTTGCTAAAAAGGTAAAAGATGAAAACAAGGTGAGGCAATTTGGAGATGGACTCCTTGCCGAAGATATGGCCCGGTATGATTTGGATGATAATTTATTCCTGCTTCCCGGGGATTCGCTTAATTACAGCATTGAGCGAAGGGACAAGCGACTCTGGCTCAATGCAACCATAGGGGGTACGCCCCGGCATCCTTCGCAATTGTATGAGGCAGCCAGCTACCTGCTCATATTCCTGCTTCTCTTGTATGTCTTTTTCACTTATGAAAAAAGGCTGAAAGATGGTTTCCTTTTCGGAATCTTCCTTTTACTGGTTTTTGCAGCCCGTTTTTTCATTGAGTTTCTGAAAGAAAACCAGGAAACGTTTGAAGACGCCATGTCACTTAACATGGGTCAGATTTTAAGTATACCTTTTGTTATCATTGGTTTATCACTGATTATCTGGAAGTGGCCTGGTAAAGAATTAACCCATTGAGTCATACGCATCACCATAACCACCAGGTTCATTCGGGCGAATCGCACGCAGAAAAGAGCCTCCTGTTTTCTACCTTGTTAAACCTGTGTGTTTCCATTGCAGAAGTAATAGGGGGTCTTTTATCCAACAGCCTCGCACTGATATCCGATGCCCTTCACAACCTGGGAGACACTTCTGCTCTTTTTATTGCATATGCAGCCAGTCATATCAGCAAAAAAACCAGTACCCCTAAAAAGACATTCGGGTACAAGCGGATAGAAATTCTGGCCGCACTGTTTAATGCCATCATCCTTGTGGCAATCATTGTTTACCTGTTTGCCGAAGCCATCCGAAGGTTTAATCATCCCGAACCCATCAAGGGATTGATTATGCTGATAGTTGCCGTAGTAGGGTTTGCTGCCAATTTCATTTCCATTATCCTGCTGAAAAAGCATTCTTCTGCAAATATAAACATCCGGGCGGCTTACATTCATCTACTGGGCGATACGATTTCCTCCTTACTGGTAATCGTTTCAGCTATCCTGATTTATTTCTTTAACCTGTTCTGGATCGATCCCCTGGTGACCGTATTGCTGGGACTATATCTGCTGAAAGAAACCTTTCTGATACTCCGGGAATCTGTAGATATTTTAATGCAGGCAACCCCTCCGGGACTGGATTTGATCCGGGTGAAAGAAAAGCTGGAATCGATTCCGGGTATTGACAACATTCATCATGTTCATGCCTGGAACCTGAACGATCAGGAGATACATTTTGAATGTCACATCGATCTGAAATCTGATTTCCGGATCAGTGAAACAGAAGATATTCAGATCGCCATCCGTGAAATCCTGATGAACAATTTTGGCATCAGGCATGTTACAGTACAATACGAATACAATTGTTGCGAAGATAAAAACATGATCCATACTGCAGAGAAATTATGAATGAGATGAAGGTAAAAGTGCTGGGTATGAATTGCAACCATTGCAAAATCAATGTAGAAACCGGATTGAAAAAGATTCAGGGCATTGATTTTGCGGTTGCTGATATTGTTAACGGTGAAGTAACCATTAAAGGTGCCTCGGTCGATCCGGCTGCAGTTCAGTCGGCAGTTGAAGAACTGGGTTATACCTATCGGGGTGTTATCCGTTGAGCACCCATCAATATTATTTAAAATTAATCCGGAACTCTATTGTTTTCAGGAGCGTTTTGTATATTTGCAGGCTCATGACATGAGAAAAGTTTTGTTAGTCAATTTTTAA
>CAYVBH010000034.1:0-19832 GCA_964449015.1 uncultured Bacteroidales bacterium | reverse complement strand
CGAAGCACATCAGGTAAAAGATGTAAAATGGCTGGCTCAGGGAACCATTTACCCGGATGTTATTGAATCGGTGTCAGTTAACGGACCTTCGGCCACAATCAAATCGCATCACAACGTAGGCGGACTTCCTGAGAAAATGCATCTTAAGGTCGTGGAACCACTCAAACTCCTTTTCAAAGATGAAGTAAGGCGGGTGGGTAAAGCCCTTAACATTGATCCGGCAATTCTGAACCGGCACCCTTTTCCGGGACCCGGCCTGGCAATTAGAATCCTGGGTGATGTTACTGTTGAAAAAGTAAAACTGCTTCAGGAAGTGGACGATGTATTCATCCAGGGGTTAAAGGATCACAATCTCTATGATTCTGTTTGGCAAGCTGCAGCCATCCTGTTGCCCATACAATCGGTGGGTGTAATGGGAGATGAAAGGACTTATGAAAACGTGGTTGCATTGCGCGCAGTCACATCAACCGATGGTATGACTGCCGACTGGTCACACCTCCCGTATGATTTTCTGGGATATATTTCAAACCGGATCATCAACAAGGTAAAAGGGGTAAACAGGGTAGTATATGATATTAGTTCAAAACCACCCGCAACAATTGAATGGGAATAATCGTATGATTACTAATGAAATTATGTACGTTTTAACGGGATGGATATGAGAAGCTATTTCAGATCTTTGTTTTTATTTACCGGCCTTGCATTCATGGCACAAGGTATCCATGCTCAGGTCTTATATGAGCAGGCGTTTAAATTCGGAAAGGTACTTGAATGGATTGATAAATATTACGTGGATTCAGTCAATGAGGAACTGCTGGTTGAACATGCTATCGCAGAGTTACTGAAAGAGCTGGACCCCCATTCGTCTTACCTGACCAAGGATGAAGTTGCCAAATTAAACGAGCCGCTTCAGGGTAACTTTGAAGGTATTGGTGTATCATTCAATTTGCTGAATGATACGGTTTATGTTATATCTCCCGTTGACGGCGGGCCTTCGCATAAGGCCGGAATTAAACGGGGCGATCGGATTGTGAAGGTTGACGGAACAAACATTGCCGGCATCGGCATTGATTCTGACAAGGTTTATGGCATGCTCAGGGGAAAGAAAGGTTCAAAGGTAGATGTTTCTGTCCTCCGGCGCGATATTCCAGAACTGATTGATTTTGAAATAATCAGGGATAAAATTCCGATCAAAAGCATTGAGGCCAGTTATATGGTAACCAATGATATCGGCTATATAAAAATCAACCGTTTTTCAATGACCACCCTTGATGAGTTTAAGGAAATTGTGACCGGGTTCAAAAAAAATCATGTCAGGGACTTGATCGTTGATCTTACCGGCAATGGTGGCGGGTATCTTGAAGTTGCCATCAAGCTGGCTGATGAATTTCTTGACAATAACAAACTGATTCTCTATACTCAAGGCACAAACAGTCCCAAAAAAGAATACTATGCAACCAGGGAAGGTAACTTTGAAAAAGGAAATGTTATATTCCTGATCGATGAGGGTTCTGCTTCAGCCAGTGAGATCCTTGCAGGTGCTATTCAGGACTGGGACCGGGGTATCATTGTAGGTCGTCGTTCCTATGGCAAGGGTCTTGTTCAGAAACCCTTGTTGTTGCCCGATCAATCGATGATACGGCTTACTATTGCAAAATATTACACACCTACAGGACGACTCATTCAGAAACCTTATGATATGAGCAGGGATGATTATGATAAGGAGTTGTTGAACCGGTATAATAATGGCGAGTTGTCTCACAAAGACAGCATACATTTTCCAGATTCACTTAAATATTATACACTAAAAAATACCAGGATTGTATTTGGCGGGGGTGGAATCATGCCGGATTATTTTGTGTCTATTGATACCAGTTATTATTCTACCTACTACAGGAGGCTCATAAGCCGCCGTATACTGGATCAGTTCGTGCTGGAATACGTCGATAAGAACCGGGCTATGCTCATGACCAGGTATGAAAATATCGGAAATTTCAGGGATAATTTTCCGGTTGATCAGGAGTTAATACGCTCTTTGGTGGAATATGCCGATAAAAAGGGTGTGCCGGTTGTTGAAAAGGATTTCTCTGTTTCCAAAGAACAGATTGAAATGCTTTTGAAAGCATATATTGCCCGCGATTTGTGGTCGAATAGTGAATTTTACTATATCAGCAACGAAAAAGATCCCAAATTCGAAACGGCAATGACCATATTGAAGAACTGGGACAAATATGAGGCAATGCTGCTAAATACCAAATAAGCTTCATGAGGGATTTGTTGAAAGCATTATCCTGGTTACAGCAGAACTACGTCGAAAACCTGGCAGTGGCAGCAGGATTATTATACGTTTACTTCACAATTAAAGAGAAAATTCTGCTTTGGCTTTTTGGAATCATTTCATCCGGACTTTATGTTTTTGTCTTTTTCAAATCAGGTATTTATGCCTACTCGTTTCTTTATGTATATTATGTGGTTATTGGTTTTTACGGTTGGTACAATTGGGCCCGCAAGCCTGAAGAGACATTGAAAAGAGATTCACTGCTAAAAATTCATAGCGCATCATCAGGTTTGCTATGGATTTGCCTGGCTGTTACTTTAGTTCTGACGATTCCTGTTTATTTTACCTTAAAACACTTTGCAGGTTCAGATATGGCACTTGCTGATGCACTGATGACTTCCGGCGGCATGGTGGCCACCTGGATGCTGACGCAAAAAATAATTGAACAGTGGATATTCTGGATCGTCATTGACTTGTTATCCATGTCGGTAATGATTTATAAGGAACTTTATCCCAGTGCCGGATTGTTCCTGATATATACTGTGCTTGCTGTAATTGGGTTTGTAAAATGGAGAAACGATCTGCAGAAAGCCACGATTCGCTGATCCGTGTGGTGATAACCGGACCCGAGTGTACCGGGAAAACAACACTTACCGGTCAGCTTGCCGGATATTATCAAGTCAAAGGTATACCTGAATTTGCCAGAGATTATGTTGCCCGACTTAACAGGCATTACACATTCCAGGATGTCGAGCACATTGCCCGCGTTCAGCGTGATCAGGTAAGTGATCAGGCAAATCCCGGAGCCAAACTGCTTTTTATAGATACCTACCTGATTGTGACCAAAATATGGTTTGAGGTTGTTTATCAACAGATCCCGCTATGGATTGAGGAAGAACTGCAGTGTAAACAGGTTGATATATTCCTGTTGTGCACTCCGGATATTCCATGGACGCCTGATCCGGTGCGCGAGAACGGGGGTGAGATGAGAGAGAAACTTTTTTTGAAGTACAGGAATGAATTGGAGCGACTTGGATTCCGCTATGCTTTGATTAGCGGTAGTGAAGAACAGCGGTTGAACAATGCCATAAAAGCCGTTAATGCTTTTTTAAAAGAAACCGGACGTGAAGAATTAATAAAATAGGAAATTATGCCTGAGTATATTGCTAAAACGTTATTCGGACTGGAACAGGTTCTGGCTGATGAATTGCGGGAACTGGGTGCCGGCGGAATTCAGATGTTGAATCGCGCCGTCAGCTTTTCCGGTGATAAAAATCTTTTGTACCGGGCGAATTATAACCTGAGAACAGCACTAAAGATCCTGGTACCCATTAAAGAAGGTGAAATCAGCAATGAACAGGAGCTTTATGAATTTGTCAGGACAATTAACTGGTCCAGGTTTCTCGGAGTGGAAGATACGCTGGCTGTTGAAGTGTCGCTGAGCACCAACCTGTTCCGGCATACACAATATATTGCCCAGAAAATCAAGGATGCAGTCGTTGATCAGTTTCGCGAAAGATTTGGCAGTCGACCCTCCGTGAATCTGGATAATCCCACTTTGCGGATTAACGCTTTTATCAATGACAAAGTCGTCAGTTTATCCCGGGATAGCAGTGGCGAGTCGCTTCACAGAAGGGGATACAGGGTAAAACAAGGTCCGGCTCCGATGAATGAAGTTCTGGCTGCCGGTCTTATCAAACTTTCGGGTTGGGATTATAACCTGCCCCTGGTTGATTTCATGTGCGGCTCGGGAACCATAGCTATTGAAGCCGCCCTGATGTCGTTACGCATTCCACCGGGCGATCTCAGGATGGATTACGGATTTCAGCATTGGAGGGATTACGAACCCGATTTGTTCAATGAAATTATGAAAGAAAGAAAACCGGCAGAAGAAAAAATGAATGTTTATGCATCAGATTTGAGCCCGGACGCAGTACGACTAGCCCAAAGACATGCCCAGAATGCAGGTGTGCTGAAGAAAATCCGCTTTTCCACCTGTCATTTCAACGATTTGATTCCCCCACCTCCACCGGGACTGGTAATCATCAACCCGCCCTACGGGGAAAGAATTGAACAGCAAAATCTGAACGGATTGTACCAACAAATCGGAGACAGGTTAAAAAAGAATTATCCCGGTTATAACGCATGGATAATCAGTTCAAATGCCGAAGCTGTTAAGCATATCGGGTTGAAACCTTCACCCAGGATTATTGTATATAACGGTCAGCTCGAATGCCGGTTTAATCGTTATTCCCTTTATGAAGGATCTAAAAAAGCCGACAAAAATTGATTGTTGATAGCCCTTTTTAATGGTTACGTCAAAGAATACATCTATATTCAACAATTCAGGGTGTGTTTCTGTAACTTCGATAAATAAAATTCGTTCTTTATTTGTGATAGTAATTATAAAATAGCTATATTTCAAAAGGCTTAACCCGCGATGAAAGGGGTTGGCCAAGCTATAATTATTTGAAGTGTCTTTATTCAAGTGTTTTTTTTTATATATTTGTTGATTGATCAATTATAGGTTTATAAGCAACCCAGCCTTTTATGAGTTTTAATTTAAAGGAATACTACTCAAATCTAAGCAAGGGAGATGTTATTCTGGCATACAAGGGCAGCATAACTTCAGAACTCATCAATGACATCTTGGAGGCTGTTGAAAAAAAACTCGAGGAGGCAGACGCAGACAGCAAACTGAGGAAAAAAATTTACAATGTTCTTGTTGAAAGCCTTCAGAACCTTTTTCATCACATCGAAATGGCCCATGAGGGCATCCAGGAGGAATTGGATCCCAAATTCGGAATCCTGGTTATTGTTAAAGATGGAGAATTCTACAAGGTAACAACCGGTAATTTTGTTAATGCCAAAAGGATCAAATTTCTCAAGGAGAAAATTGACAAAATCAACACCCTTACCAAAGACGAATTAAAGGATATGTACAAGTTTATCCTGAATCACCAGAAGCTTTCGGCTAAGGGTGGTGGAGGTCTTGGATTGGTTGACATTGCCAGGAAATCCGGTAACAGACTGGAATACGATTTTTATCAGTATAACGACGATTATTATTTTTTCAATTTAACGATTAGTGTATAAAACGGTTTTTCGAAATCAACATTCATATGGAACCAATTAACATTGAAAGCACCCCGAAGACTCCCTCGATTAAATTCATACAGGAGGAAAATGTAATTGAGATTAAGGGAAGATCCATTCCTGAAAACTCTATTGAATTCTATAAACCTTTGGTGGACTGGCTTGAGGAATACGCCAAGAATCCGTTGAAAAAAACAGTCGTCAATATTCAACTGGAGTACTTCAATACGAGTTCTTCCAAGTGTATTCTTGATGTCTTTAAAAAACTCGAGGCCATTCATAAATCAAAGCATGATGTTTCCATCAATTGGTATTATGAGGAAGACGATGAGGATATGCTTGAGGCCGGAGAGGACTACGAATCCATTATCCGGATCCCCTTTAAAATGATAGAAATTGTAGACTGATCGGTTGGATCTCTCTTATAAGAAACAGAAAGAGTCGCTCTGAAAAGCGACTTTTTTTATTTTATGTCTGTTTGTTCCGTGAAATCAGTTGTTCCAGGAAATCAAGAAAACGCTTGAGTACCCTAAAGTACAACATAACATAGAGCAGGAATGAATAAGCCCATATAACCAGTATATTGACCCAGAAGGTGCTGTAGTAATTTCCGAGAAACATTTTTCTCGGTGCATAAAAATGAGCTTTGATAAAAGGGTGTACCGGATCGAGATAGATGGGATCTGATTTCTGAATCAACGTACCTTTATATTCAATGATTCTTATTAGTTCTGTGTTGTTTTCAACAAATTCGGCCAGTTTCTCATTGTAATACCTTCTTTTCAGTTCTAAAAACTTGAATTTCTCTGCAGGGGTCTTTTCCTGTTCCCTGATTAGGTCATCCTTGGCTTCATTTGCGTTGTTGTAAATTCTGATATAGATTTTATTAATGGTTTTCAAAAACTTCCGGGTTGAATCAATCACCTGCTGGTTTACCTGGTCGGGTGTCAACTGCTCAATGTAAGGGAAATCGATTTGCCGTACATTCTGGATGGGGATTTTCCTGATATTAGGCAGCTCATTGGTAAGTTCATTTCGCAAAAGTCTCAGATAGGCTGCTGATTTATCGTGCTCTCCCTGCCTTTTGATGTCACGTTCCACATAGTCTATCTTGTTTTCCAGATTTTTCACCCAATAGTTTTTCTTGTACTCGGCAATACTCATTGCCTTGTTGATGGCATAGAACGGCTCATTATAACGGTTATTCATGAATTGCTCAACTGCCAATGCTTCATATCCCCAACGTGACGTCATCATTTCCCCGTAAAAAGGTATCTTACTGGGCGAACTTATTTTCGGATTGAGCTTTTCATATTTTACAATTACTCCGCTGAGTACTATCTGTGGAATTACCAGAAACGGGATCAGTATGTAAATAGTAACAACTGTTTTGAAGCTGTCGGAAATCAACAATCCCATAATATTCGATGCGGTCCATGCACTGAACAAAACTATCCAGTATTTCAGGAACATGCCCTTGATTTCAAGAATGCTGTTTCCGATCAATACGAATGTCAATGCCTGAATGGCTGATATTGTCATCATCACGGCAAGTTTGGAAAGAAGATAACCTGACCAGCTCAGGTTCAGAAAGGCTTCACGTTTCAATATTTTCCTGTCTTTGATGATTTCTTCGGCACTTACCGTTAGTCCCATGAAAGTGGCAACTATAACCGACATAAACAGGTATACCGGGAGATTGCTGTTTTCCATCAGGGTATATCCGCTTTCATTGGTTTCACTCACATTGAAGAACTTGATGATGAAGGCCAGAATGAATGCCAGAACAGGGGCTTCCAATAGCGTTATGATCAGATACTGAGTGTTCACGATTTTTGAAATCAGGTCTCGTGTTATGAAAACACCCAGCTGCTTGAAAATATTAGGAACTTTAAATGCAACAGCCGGAAGCGGGTTATCAATTACCGGTTTTTTCTTTACCGGCATCCCTGAATTCTTGTATACATTGTACCATTCATGAGGCGATATTTTTCGGGTTCTCGTTTCTTTGCCATACTCATCAATGACCAATGACTCAACAATATTGAAAATCTGTTCGGGGTTCACATTACCACAAATATGACATTCGCTGTCAGCCCAGTTGGCCTGGTGAACCTTGGATTTGAAATACATGATGGAATCGACCGGATTTCCGTTATAAATCAGGTATCCGCCGGTATCCAATATCAACAGATTGTCGAACATTTTAAATATGTCCGATGAGGGTTGGTGAATCACTACAAACACGAGCTTTCCCTTCAACGTCAGGTCTTTCAAAAGGTCCATTATGTTTTCGGAGTCTTTTGAAGAGAGACCCGATGTGGGCTCGTCAAGAAACAAAATGGCAGGTTCACGTATCAACTCAAGCGCAATGTTCAACCGCTTTCTTTGTCCGCCGCTTATTTTCTTGTTCAGTGGTGTTCCAACCTGAATGTCCTTGATATCATGCAATCCGAGGTTCTGCAGCATGCAGTTTACCGACTGAACAATCTGGTCTTCGTTATAGTGATCAAAGCACAGCTTGGTGTTGTAATACAGGTTCTGATAAACGGTCAGTTCTTCAATGAGCAGGTCATCCTGCGATACATGCCCGATTAGCCCATTTGCCTTGACCTTATCTTTATAAATATCAATGCCGTTGATCAGTACGCGACCTTCCATGGGCTCCATGGAACCATTCAGAATGTTCAGGAGGGTTGATTTGCCGGCACCGCTTGATCCCATAATTCCTACCAATCTTCCCGACTCTTCGCAGAAGTTGATGTCATGCACACCGGCATTTCCGCCCGTGAAGCGGTAACTAACCCCTTCTGCTTCAAAAACAATACGCTGCAATTCCAGGTCTTCCTTGAAAACGCTGACTACATCACTGAAATAGAGCGGCTTTACATGATGGTTCCGGATGGATGTTCCGGTATTCAGCACAAATACTTTGTCTTGTTGTATAATCTGGCCATTCAGGTACAATTCATTAACTCCAATGTACCTTAGAAAATACATGCCGGCAGACGGAATGTTCATGATCCAGATATGTCCGGTCAGGTATTCTGAATACAGGTGCTTGTATTTATCGGAATCACTGTCCTTTTTATTGTCTACCACAAGGAGATTTCTGTCTTCCGGGACCTTATCAAACGAATTGAGGGTGAATTCCATGATCAGTTTATACTCCTCGTTCGGAATATAGAACGAATCGGCAACTGCCCTTATAAAGGCAAATTCCTGTTCGCTGATCTCTCCGTCGTTTGACTTGATAAATTCAAACAGTTGAACCAGTACAATGATCTTTTGCTTTTGAGCAAGTTCTTTGTTGATCTCATGGCAGATTCTCAATACCTTCACGGAATCGGCACCAATCCTCTTGTTTCCTCTTTCAACGTTTAATGCCTGGTGCTTCTCGTAATAGGAATCAAATATCCGGATGTAATCCTTAACCAATTCCTGGTTGAGCTGACGGCTGAGAAAGGAAAGCACAACTGACCGCCTGTCCTTATCGTTACCTTCGGGACTGGCGATAATAGCAAATAACTCCATCAAGGCTTTGAGAATCTTTTCGCTCATTGCTTATAGTCGGTTTTGCATATTCTCGGTTAGGCCATAATTTTTTTACGTAAATCATCCCTATTGGTTTCAGCCTCTGAATTCAAATTTTTTTTTAAATCAGCCTGCCCGACAGGTGGCACAGTCAATATGTCGCTGATGTTTTGAATTTAGTGTCAATTTGACATGAAGTGATCGGGCAAAAAGGTTGGTTTAAAAATTGCTGTAAAACAACAAAACTAATGTTAGACATGACCTTTGATAACTTTACCATAAAATCTCAGGAAACCATTCAACAGGCTTTCCTGGTAGCCCGTGATTCACGCAACCAGGCAGTTGAAACAGGTCACCTGCTCAAGGCCTTGCTTGGAGAAAGTGACAGCATTGCCCGACACCTGCTTGCCAAATCAGGTGTTGCCGTAAATGATTTGGAACGCATACTTGACCGCATCATTGAGTCTTATGCAAAAGTTACAGGTGGGGAGCAATACCTTTCTTCTGACGCTTCACGGGTGCTGCAAAACTCGCTGGACCTGGCAAAAAAAATGCAAGACCAGTTCGTTTCAGTTGAACACATGATGCTTGCATTGGTTAGCCATAGTGACGCTATTGCGAAAATGCTGAAGGATTTTGGTGTTAATTCAAAGGACTTATCTGCCGCCATTCAGTCGGTGAGAAAGGGATCGGCCGTTAACAGCCAGACAGCAGAAGATACTTATGAGGCACTCAACAAATATGCTGTGAACCTGAACGAACAGGCTCGCAATGGCAAATCAGACCCGGTAATAGGCCGTGAGGATGAAATCAGAAGGGTGTTGCAAATCCTATCACGACGCACAAAAAACAATCCTATTCTAATCGGGGAACCCGGTGTTGGAAAAACAGCCATTGCCGAAGGCATTGCCCACCGGATCATTTCGGGTGACGTGCCCGATAACCTGAAAACAAGACAGATCTTTTCATTGGATATGGGTGCTCTGATAGCAGGTGCAAAATACAAGGGCGAGTTCGAAGAACGCTTAAAAGCTGTCGTAAAAGAAGTGATCGCTGCAGAAGGCGAGATCATTCTGTTTATCGACGAGATTCACACGCTTGTGGGTGCCGGTAAAAGCGAAGGAGCCATGGATGCCGCAAACATACTGAAACCAGCTCTTGCAAAAGGAGATTTGAGAGCTATCGGAGCAACTACCCTGGATGAATACCAGAAGTTTTTCGAGAAAGATAAAGCACTGCAGCGCAGGTTTCAGGTTGTTACTGTAAGTGAACCCGACATCCCCAGCACTGTTTCCATACTGAGAGGACTTCGTGAACGATATGAAAACCACCACAAAGTCAGAATAAAAGACGAGGCAATTGTTGCAGCCGTCGAACTGTCACACCGTTATATTACAGAAAGATTTCTTCCTGACAAGGCCATTGACCTTATTGATGAAGCTGCATCCAAACTGAGGCTCGAAATGAATTCCGTGCCCCAGGAAATTGATAGTCTGGAACGCCGTATCAAACAGCTTGAAATAGAAAGAGAAGCGTTGAAGCGTGAAAATGACACGGTAAAGGTAAACGACCTGAGCCGCGAGATCAGTGAATTGGATGAAGAAAGGGTAAAATTCAGAGCGAAATGGCAGGCCGAGAAAAAGATTATCGACGACATTCAGATTAACAAACAACGGATCGAGAATCTTAAGGTTGAAGCAGATCAGGCAGAACGCCAGGGTGATTACGGTAAAGTGGCAGAAATCAGGTATGGAAAAATCAAGGAAGCTGAAAAAAATATATACGACCTAAATGAAAAACTGATAGACCTGCAGGGCACTTCTGCTATGATCAACGAAGAAGTTGGAGCTGAGGAAATCGCTGAAGTGGTATCAAGCTGGACCGGTATACCGGTAACCCGGATGCTGCAGGGTGAGCGTGAGAAACTTCTGAACCTTGAGCAGGAACTTCATAAACGCGTTGTTGGACAGGAGGAGGCAATCACCGCCGTGTCAGATGCAGTAAGAAGGAGCAGGGCAGGGCTGCAGGACCCGAAACGACCTATCGGATCATTCCTGTTTCTGGGTACAACTGGTGTTGGGAAAACTGAGCTTGCTAAAGCCTTGGCTGAATTTCTCTTCAATGATGAAAACCTGATGACCCGCATTGACATGTCGGAATACCAGGAAAGGCATACCGTATCACGGCTGGTCGGCGCACCTCCCGGTTACATCGGTTATGAAGAGGGCGGTCAGCTTACTGAAGCAGTGCGCCGAAAACCTTATTCCGTGCTGCTTTTGGATGAAATTGAAAAGGCACACCCCGATGTTTTCAATGTGCTGCTGCAGGTTCTGGATGACGGACGTCTGACTGATAATAAAGGCCGTGTGGTTAACTTTAAAAACACCATAATTGTGATGACCTCCAATATCGGGTCACATATCATCCAGCAAAACCTGGAAAACCTGAAAGAAGAAAACAGGCTGGGTATTCTTGAAAGAACGAAGGACGAAGTTTTTGACCTGCTGAAAAAAACCATCAGGCCTGAATTTTTGAACCGGATTGACGAATTGATCATGTTTGCACCGTTGACGAAAAAGGAAATTCATGATATTGTCAGGTTGCAGTTCAACCAGGTTATTAACAAGCTTGCAGATCAGGATATCCGCATAGAAATCACTAATCAGGCGCTGGAATATATAGCCGACCAGGGATTTGATCCGCAATATGGAGCCAGGCCGGTTAAGAGGATTATCCAGAAAGGCATTTTGAATGAATTATCCAGGAAGATACTTGAAGGTTCCGTAAAAAGAGATCAAACTGTTGTTATTGACAGGAACAGTCAGGGTATTTCGTTTGAAAACAAATAGAAACCGGGATGAACAGGTGTCTAGAAACTCTCAAGACACTCATCAAGAGTTGCATACAGGGTAAATATATTATGCAATTGCAGGAGCTTAAACAACTCAATTACTTCCGGACTAAAACAACACATTTTGAAGGTGCCCTTGTTGTTGGTTGAAGCTTTGAGAATGGAAAGAAAGACACCGAACCCCGAACTGTCAATATACCTGATTCCTTCAAGGTTGAGAATCAATCTTGTACCGGGAGTGTTGAAAAAACTTTTCAGGTCTTCCTTAACGGGTTCCGAAATCAACGCATTCAACCTGTCAATGTTATCAAATCGTACGACAGTTATATTGTTAATTTTCTCTACCTTTAGCATATACGGTTTTTTTTAGAAGTAAAGTTCAATGTTTTGGGTAACCAGATCCAGCTCTTTTACTGCCTCCTGAGTTTCCTGCTTAAACAAATCAACGATCCCCTTATAGGAGCCCATGTTTTTTCCGGCACAGGCCGAATTTTCAAGTTCCTTTAACCGGATGGCAAGATCATTTAAGCCCATAATGGAAACCGAAGACTTGGCCTTATGAGCGAGCTTGCCAAGCTGGTCATACTTTTTGTCGGCAAGAAGCTGATCCATATCACCTCCGAATTCATCTACCTGGGTTTTGAATATAGAAATCATTTCAAGTACCAGTTCTTTATTTCCACCGGACATTTCCCTGAGATATGACAGATCAACTTTCATAAAACGACATTTTCAAATAAGAGTTGAAAATTAAGAATTATTTTTTAAAGATAATCCATTTTTTATTTCATACATACAGCATTGTCTGTACACTGGTAAAAGTCATGGAATATTTATGAGTTTTTGTATTACTTTTGAGAAATAAGCTATCTGAAAAATGAACAAAACTGTTTTTAATGCAAGGCATCATCAGCTTGGAGCCCGCATGGTTGAATTTGCCGGTTATGAAATGCCGCTGGAGTACTCTGGTATCAACGTTGAACATCTGTCAGTAAGAGAATCAGCCGGACTTTTCGATGTCTCACATATGGGAGAGATTTGGGTAAAGGGGCCCAATGCCCGGAAATTGCTTGACTATGTTTGTTCCAACGATCCAGGAGTGCTCACTGTCGGTAAAGCCCAATATACCTGTTTTCCTAACGGAAAGGGCGGAATTATTGACGACCTGATCGTTCACCAGTTCGATGAAGAGAAATACATGCTCGTGGTGAATGCTTCCAACATACAGAAAGACTGGAACTGGATTAACTCGCAAAATCGGTTCGGGGCAATTCTCGAAAATGCTTCTCCACGCATATCCCAATTAGCCTTGCAGGGCCCAAATGCCATTAACATTCTCAGAAAACTCACATCTCATGACCTGGATAATCTGAAGTATTTCACTTTTATTACCGGTGAGGTTGCCGGAGTTAAAAACGTAATTATCGCTGCCACGGGCTATACAGGTTCCGGCGGGTTTGAGCTTTACCTTGACGATCCGGAGCCATTAAGGCTTTGGGACAGTATCATGGAAGCAGGCAGGGATTTTGACCTGAAACCAGTTGGACTTGCTGCCCGGGATACGCTCAGGCTCGAGATGGGTTACTGCTTATACGGCAATGACATCAACGATGAAACCTCACCTATTGAGGCCGGATTGGGATGGATTACGAAATTTAACCCGAACAGGAATTTTATTGACCGGGATTTGCTGCTGGAACAGAAGAACAAGGGTGCAACCAGGAAGCTCATTGGTTTTGAAATGACCGAAAGGGGAATTCCCAGGCAGCATTATAAACTTTTTGATAAAGGAGGAAATGAAATCGGCGAGGTTACATCGGGCACCATGTCACCTTCACTCAAAACCGGCATCGGTATGGCCTATGTTCAGAGTGCATATTCAGTTCCGGGTACTGAAATCAAAGTAGGAATCCGGGATAAAATGATTACTGCTAAAGTAGTGAAAATGCCTTTTTACAAAGCAGGCATTTAATTAACGTTAGGAAACTATCCTTCAACTATCGGGTTTTCATTCACCACATCAGATTCAATCTGCCCGTCAAGCAGCCTGATGATTCTGTGGGCATGCCTGGCAATGCTTTCTTCATGCGTTACCAGGATAATCGTGTTTCCCTTGCTGTGAATATCCCTGAAAAGTGCCATAATGTCTACCGAGGTCTTCGAATCCAGGTTTCCGGTAGGTTCGTCAGCCAAAATGATGGCAGGGTTATTCACCATAGCCCTGGCAACAGCTACACGCTGCCTTTGTCCGCCTGAAAGTTCATTCGGCTTGTGTTCAATCCGGTCACCCAGGCCAACACTCACCAGTGCTTCTTTAGCTCTTTCCGAGCGTTCAATTTTGGGAACTCCCGCATAAACCAACGGCAACATTACATTTTCAAGCGAAGAATAGCGGGGAAGCAGGTTAAAAGTTTGAAAAACGAAACCGATTTCCTTGTTTCTTATCTCGGCCAGCTGGTTGTCGCCCATTTTACTGGCATCTCTTCCATTAAGAACATAAGTACCTGAGGTGGGTGTATCCAGGCAACCAATGATGTTCATCAGGGTGGATTTTCCGGATCCGGAAGGTCCCATGATGGCCACATATTCGTTCTTTCGAATGTCAAGTGATACTGATCTTAATGCATGAACTACCTCAGAACCAAGGAAGTAATTCTTAACTATTGAATCGAAGTGAATAACGTTGGCCATATCATGTAAATCTTGAGATAAAAATAGTAATTATTACGGGTTGCCAATCAATATTTAATGATTAACAGGAATAATCAGTACCTTACTCTGTATTCTTTTTTTTCCAATCCGTTTCCGCAAAACACAATGCCCAAATGAAACAGGTCGATGATGACCCCTTGGCTGATGCTGCTGCGGATGTGATTCCAGGCATCCATCATGCCGCCTGACCAATTGATGTCATCAAATACCAGGATCATGTTGGTGTTTGTATTTGCCGTGAATGCGTGGTAATACCTCAGCGTAGCTTCGTAAGTGTGGTTACCATCAATATAAATCAGCGAACCTTTGCCTGTTTCCGCAGTCAGCTGGTCAATCACTTCATCAAAGGGCTTATTTACAAGATGAATTTTTTCTGAACCGTGAATCCTGAAAGTCTCCCCGGCCAGTGAGGCCAGTTGTGGATTCCCTTCCACTGTAATAATATCTGCCTCCGTGTTACCGGCTGCCAAATATAGCGTGCTGATTCCCATGGCGGTTCCGAGTTCTATAATTTTTGCCGGCTTATAATGCCTTGCCATCCGGAAGAGCAATGCACCATGACGGGATGAAATGGTAACGGTTCTGGCCATTTCACCAACTGTTGGATTTCTTCTTTTCTGTCTGGAACCCGCACCGAAACTGTTTGTTCTTAATAAGTTTTTGTTGTTGTGCAGATTAATTCGTGCTGCCTCAATCCATCGGGGAGGCTGCGTGCCATTTTTTAATACCTGGTTGTAAAAATCGGCATAAAAGCTTTCTTCTTCAGGTTTTCCTGTGCCTGAAATCTGTTGCAGGAAGTATTTTGCCAGATATCTGAAAGGAAACATAGGACTGTAAGATCGGAACAATTCGACCGGTGTGCAAATTTTTTTTGTCATTATGAACAAACTTTTCCGATATTTACGAAACTCTCGTTAATCATGACGCGGCTTGTTGATCAGGAAATAAAGTATCTGAAAGGTGTTGGGCCTAAAAAAGCCGAACTGCTTGAAAAGGAACTGGGCATCCGGACGTGCGGTGATCTGCTGTATTTTTTTCCTTATAAATACATTGACCGTTCAAGGATTTATCTGATCAGGGAAATCGATACCACACAGACCTTTATTCAAATCAAAGGAAAAATTACCACGTTCAGGGTTGAAGGCCAGCGTTATAAACAAAGGTTGGTGGCATCCTTCACAGATGGCACCGGAACAATTGAGCTTGTGTGGTTTCAGGGCGTTCAATGGGTAACCCGGAATTACCAGGTGAATACCGAATATATTGTATTTGGCCGTCCCGCTTTATACAATCACAAACTCTCTGTTGCCCATCCCGAAATTGAAATTCCGGGCAAAGAAGAAACACCTCTGTATACCCCTCTGCAACCTCAATACAGTACCACCGAAAAGTTAAAGAGCAGCTTTTTGTCATCAAAAGCCATACACAAAATGATCGGACAGATTCTTATCCAGATAGAACATATGGAGGAAACGCTTCCGGCCGGCCTGGTAGAAAAGCTGAAGCTGCTCGACCTTGATGGAGCCATACGCAATATGCATTATCCCGAAAGCAACGAGAAGCTCAAAAGATCGACTTATCGTTTGAAGTTTGAGGAGCTCTTCTACATCCAGCTGAATATTCTCAGCCAGAAATTCAGGCAGCAGACCGTTAACCGGGGACTGGTCTTTTCAAAAGTGGGGGACTTTCTGAATACCTTTTACCGGAACAACCTCAGGTTTGAGCTGACGGAAGCCCAGAAACGTGTAATTAAAGAGATCAGAAAAGATCTGGGATCGGGCAAACAGATGAACCGGCTGCTGCAGGGCGACGTGGGAAGCGGGAAAACCCTGGTTGCTTTAATGGCCATGCTGATTGCACTCGATAACGGATACCAGGCCTGCCTGATGGCACCCACTGAGATATTGGCAAACCAGCATTTCAGTACCATTTCCAGGTTTCTTGAAAAGATGGATGTGGGAGTTCTTTTATTGACAGGATCCACAAAAAAAAGTGAAAGGGAGCTGTTGCATGAGCAGCTCCGGTCGGGAGAATTGCACATTCTTATCGGAACCCATGCCTTGCTTGAGGATACGGTACAATTTAACAACCTGGGACTGGTTATCATTGATGAGCAACACCGTTTTGGAGTGGCCCAGCGCGCTCAATTGTGGAAAAAGACCAACAGGTATCCGCATGTGCTGGTCATGACTGCCACCCCGATACCGCGGACACTTGCCATGACTTTGTACGGAGACCTTGATGTATCTGTAATTGATGAACTGCCTCCGGGTCGAAAACCGGTTCAAACCATCCATTATTACGAATCCAAGCGCCTGGTGCTGTTCGGGTTTATGCGTAAGCAAATTGAAATGGGGCGGCAGATCTACATTGTATACCCACTGATTAAGGAATCGGAAAAGCTCGATTACGTTGCGCTTGAAGAGGGTTACGAGGCCATTGTGAGGGCTTTCCCGCCTCCTCAATACACGGTGGTTTGCGTGCACGGACAAATGAAGCCTGAAGATAAGGAGCAGGGTATGCAGTACTTCATCCAGGGTAAAGCTCAGATTATGGTAGCAACAACTGTTATTGAAGTTGGCGTTGATGTTCCCAACGCCAGCGTGATGGTTATTGAGAATGCCGAACGTTTTGGTCTTTCGCAGCTGCACCAATTGCGGGGTCGGGTGGGGCGTGGTGCCGACCAGAGTTATTGCATTTTGATGAGCTCCTATAAACTGAGCAGGGAAGCGCGCAAGCGTCTTGAAACCATGGTTCAAACCAATGATGGATTTGAGATTGCCGAAACTGATTTGAAGTTGCGAGGACCCGGCGATATAGAAGGAACGCAGCAAAGTGGCATACCTTTCGATCTTAAAATTGCCAATCTGGGTCAGGATGGCCAGCTTTTGCAATATGCACGTGATGTTGCAGGAGAACTACTGGAACAGGATATGAGGCTGGAAAAACCGGAAAACCAGGTTTTGCGAAAACAACTGGCCAGACTGTCCAAATCACAGGTCGACTGGAGTTCGATCAGTTAGTTTGAAAAGATTCTGAATTTAAACAAGCCGGATTTCTGAAGCATATATGATATGGATACGCCCAATACACCAAGCCCGTATTTAATGCTTCGTCTTACGTTGATGGATGAGGCATCATCAAAGTACCGGGTGGGACAGGTAACCTCTGCTATTTCATATCCGGCGTAAAATATCTGGGCCAGCATCTGGTTATCGAATACGAAATCATCCGAATTGATACGATAATTCACATGCCGGAGCACTTTGGCAGAAAATGCCCTGTACCCGGTGTGGTATTCCGACAATTTCTGATTCATCAACATATTCTGCGTCAACGTGAGAAAACGATTGGCTACATATTTATATAACGGCATGCCGCCCTTTAATGCACCTTTACCAAGAATTCTGGACCCCAGCACTACTTCATAAACGCCGTTGGCGATCAGATAACACATGGAATGGATCAGACGGGGTGAATACTGGTAATCGGGGTGCAACATCACCACAATATCCGAATTCAGTTCAAGGGCCTGGTCATAACAGGTTTTCTGGTTCCCTCCATATCCCTTGTTTTCCTCATGCAGGATGACATGCTTAATTCCCAGATCTTTGGCGAGCTGAACCGTGTTGTCGCGACTGCGGTCATCAACCAGAATCACATGGTCCACAATGTCAAAAGGAATCTCTTTATAGGTTTGTTCCAGCGTTTTCTCGGCATTATAAGCTGGCAGTACCACAGTTATTGTCTTGTTATTTATCATAGAAAAGGAATAATCAATTATGCACCTATTGGTTCATATTGGTATTTATCACAGGATCCCGCTTGAAGAATACAAATCCGTTCTTCTCGTACATATATTCAATATGGGGATATTCCTGCATGAATTTTTCCTTACGGGTAATCTTTATTGAAAAATAAGCCCGTTTATCGGTATCTCCGGTTAATAGCCATTGTTCATCCCGCGCTTTTTCATGAGTATGGTTCCTGATGTTGCCGTAGAACAGGTGTGCATAGCTTTTGTAGCCTATTGTTTCGAGGTATGCATCTTCACGGCTCACCGATTTGAAGAACTCGATTGCTGCCCTTTGCGAATATGCTTCTATACGTGGTACAATCATCATCATAGACAGAAACATAAATAACGGCACCGTGGCAGTCAGGATCATCAGGGCCTGTTCTGTTTTGTTACGTCTCCACTGTTTGTAAAACGCCATCAGGCCGGCAAGAAGAATCAGGCCTGCGACGAATTCATAGCCTTTCCAACCGGCATCAGCATCCAGGCATGCGACTGCAAAGGGGTCACCTATCCAGCCGAGACTGATGACGCGGTCCTTAAAATGATCAATAGCGGTTAATCCCACAAAAACAAGCGCCAGCAGGATGCCAATACTCATTAAAAACGCCAACGTGATCTTTTTCCATCGACCGGAAATTTCCGCATTGCAGAACGCCCAAGTTGCAGCGAAGGTAAGCGGAAAATAACAGAGTGAGGAGTAGTGAACGATTTTGGTTCTGACAATGGTGAATAAAATGAGTACTACCCAAAACAGGATCAGCATCCATTTCATTAAGCCCGCATTTTTCTCATCCTCTTTGGGAATTTTGAAAAGAGCAGGAACCGCATAGACAGAAGCAGGGAAAACGCCAAAGAACAGTATTACGAAATGATACAGGAGGAATCCGCCATGCCCCGCATCCTGTGTTTTGAACAACCTGATCTGGTAAACTATAAAGTCGGCAATAATGCTGAAATTTCCGTTCAGTATCTGAAGAATGAACCAGAATCCACCGGTGAATGCCAGCACAACGGTAAATGCAAGCACATCGGTTACCCTGACCGAAACCCTGAACTTTTTCGTAAGCAGGTAAATTAAAGTTGTTAGGGCGACAATCAAAAGGGCCACTGGGCCCTTTGTCAGAATAGCCAGTCCGATAAATAAACCGGCAAAAACAGCATGCCCGATCCTGCCTGCATTGTTGCTGAAATACAGAAAAAGTTGGTAAACTCCCAAAAAAATAAAAAGGTTGAACCAGGGATCAATGATCCCCGATTTGAAATAGAAGAAAGGCAGAATGGACCCGGCATAAAGCATCGTCCAGATCAGTCCGAAACGGTGGTTGTACGTTTTACTGCCTATAGTGAACAGCACAACCAGCGTAACAATGCCACAGACGGCATTCGGAAAGCGGGCAGCAAATTCGCTGATGCCAAAGATCTTCATCGAAAGTACCTGCATCCAGATGAACAATGGCGGTTTTTCCCAAAAAGGAAGAAAGTTGATTCTCACGGTGAGATAATCACCGCTTTGGATCATTTCACGTGCCGATTCGGCAAAGTTGATCTCATCCCAGTCGAAC
>CAYVBH010000033.1:0-19923 GCA_964449015.1 uncultured Bacteroidales bacterium | reverse complement strand
TAAGGGCAGCAGCCAGCAGGTTAGCGCCTGAGCCGGTTAAAAAACCACTTGCACCTATATTGATGCAGAAGAGATTTTGAAGCACAATGCTCCTGCCGAAATTATTGCGGGTATTTCCGCCTCTGGCACCATAAATAGCCGCAATAACCATGAATATGGGAAGCAGGATGGCTGCTTTGGCTGTTGTGGCAGAAATAAATGCCGACAACACTACATTAATTACAATGAAGCTCAGAAATATGGAAGATGCATTTTTCCCGAATTTCAGAATAAACCACAGGGCAAAGCGCTTGGCAACCCCCGTGGCAACCAGCATGCTGGCCAGCACAAACGACATGATGTTCAACCACATGACAGGGTGACCCAACTGGGCATAGGCTTTCTTTTCGGGCAGCACCCCGGTAAGCACCAGACTGATGATGACAATCAGTGAGGTCAGGTAATTGGGAATCGCTTCGGTAATCCACAAGATCAGCGCTGCCAGAAATATGCCCAGCATAAAGGCATTGCTTCGTATGAAAGCAGCTGCTCCGATTTTATCAAAGGTTTCTTTTGCATCTGCGGTCAGCTGTTCGGGATTGATCTGCTGAAGAAAGGGGAGCTTGAATACGAAAGCGAACAAAATGAAACAGATGATTGCCAACGGAGGGCCGATGTAGGTCAGCCACTTTTCAATTTTTCCTTTTGCCCGTTTGGGTAACTTTTCGATGCGGTAATTGCGCATATCCAGCGGATCGTAGGCTGTGCTTTTTGGTGTTGGTGCGATGTCTGACATGGAATTGATGATTTCGGTTGTCGGTTAAGACATTAATGGCTGTAATAAATCGCATATTCCGGCGTAGTTGCAAACTACGCCGAGCAAACTAAGTCAAGCATAGGCTAAGCGTAGTCTCCCGACTACACCCGGATGCTAAGCGTAGTCTCCTGACTACGCTCAACGGTCCAGGCTCTGCAATCAATTTACTAACCAGCCTCACTAAAACAATATGTGAATGTTAAATTACCACTTCGTAAATGGATTCTTCATAAGCATGGAATTGTAATACCGTGCATCGCCGGTCACTTCCTGGCCCAGCCAGGCGGGCTTCACGAATGACTCATCCTCGGCCTGCAGCTCGACTTCAGCAACCACCAGTCCCTGGTTTTCGCCATAAAACTCATCCACTTCAAAGGTGTGATTGCCCGATTTCACCAGGTAGCGGGTTTTGTCAATCACACCCGGTTCGCAAATCTGCAACAGCGATTCCACTTCGGCAACGGGTATTTCCTTTTCCCATTCAAACCGGCTTGCTCCGGAAGCGCTGCCGATTCCCTTGATGGTGATAAAACCCTTGTCGCCCTTTATCCTCACCCTCACGGTTCGTTCAGGTACCGAGGAAAGGTATCCCTGGGTAATGCGGGTTTCTTTACTGGCATCCTTTTTAAAGTCGCCCTTTACCAGAAACTTACGTTCTATTTCCTGTGCCATATAAAATGTAGTTAATGTGTTTAATTCAAATCTATTAATTGGCCAATGGTTTATGAATCATGCCAATCACTCTTTTGATTGCCTGCAGGTAATTGATGTTTTCAACACCGTCCAGACCAACTTCCCTGATGGTTTTTTTGATATCTTCAATTTCAGTTGATTCTGAATTGATGGTAAATACCCGTGCGCCGTTGATCAGCACTTCACCGAATTCGCAGATGGTATTGTTCACCATGTATCCGAACCGTTGTTTGTGTACATTCACGGCTGCCAGATCGGGGTGTTTGTAGACCATTTCCATGAATTCCTCAAAGGTATATGCATCCTTAACCAGGGCGGGCATTTGAACCTGGAAAGCCGGAAATACTTCATTTTTGAGCACTTCGGCCTTCATCGGAAATTCTCCTTTCATCAGGGGATTCCACTGCTCAAGTCCGTCCACGGTTTGCACATAGGTTTTGATATCCATTTTTCCGTCGCGGATTTTGGTATTGTTCACATCATTGGTCCGCGAGAGTATATAAATCTCGTCAGAATACCTTTCCCATACTTTTTCAGGAACGGGAACAGACAGCCTGGCCATTCGTTTGGCCGCCTCTTCAAAATGCTGTCCGAACGACCTGAATTCAAACCGTGGCTTGGAAATTTCGCCAATTTTCATTTCATCTTTTGCCATATACAATTGTTATTTAAAGTAATATCTGTTTTTAAACCAGGAAGCGCAACCCGGCTTAGATAACCCGGTCCGGGTGACGCTTCCCGAAGGTAAAGTTCTTAATTATTCGAAGTACCCGGAGTTGATGCAGTGCCAGTAATCCAAAGTTCAGCGCCATTCTTTTTCCGGTAGACAAGTGGTGCTCCCGGCCAGTTTTCTTTTACCAACTGGTCAACCACAACATCAGAAGCATTAGCAAGTGTAATGGTTTCACCTGAGCCGGATATACCGAATGTACCCTGGGGTGCACCAGACCCGGTTTCTATCAGGTAGAATGCTCCGGCAGCAATTGTGGTGGAAGCAGGAATGGTGTATGCAACTGCCAGTCCGCCTGAATCATATACCTTGTAACCGCTGATGTCAATTGCAGCACTGGTGGCATTGTACAATTCTATATAATCAAAGGGTGCGCCCGATGCATTGATTTCGTTGATCACCAGTTGATTCAATAATGCCAATGGTGCCACATTAATCTTGGGCCATGTGGTGGCACGGTCATGGTCGAAATCACCAATTACATTGCCTTCGCCATCGAGTTCTTCAACAGGGTAATACGACTTCAATGAGGCTTTATCAGTAGCCCTCAGGTAATACCTGATCACAGATCCGTCAGCCTGACCGGGAATAGTGTCTGTCCAAACTCCGTTTACGTAAGTCAGATCAATATTTTCTTTGTCGTCTGCGTTTTCACTGTTGACGAGGTAATACAAACGAACTCCGTCAATTCCGCTTTTATCATACACATTGACTGTAACAATAATTTTTTCTCCGTCAGCCGGATTGTTATTGGATAATTCAACACTATTAAACAGGGCTAGTCCGTCAATCACACTCAATTCAAAAGCTTCAGCATCTTCAGGTTTAAACCTGGTTTTCAGGCCGGTTTCATCTTCAGCCTCAATATAATAGGCAATCTTTCCGGTCGAAAGCAGCGGAAGCAACAGCCTGTAGGTACCACCACCCATGGGAGCCATATCGAGGTAGAAGACTTCTTCCTCGGTTTGAAGCCACATTTTCACGCTGCTGACACCCGATGCGTCTTTGACCACTACATCATAAAGGAAACGTGCATTGTCATTTACCATCCCTGTAACCAGGGTATCGGCCTCAATGACCGGAGGCTCGTTGGTGTTGCTGTTGGCAGCTCCCTGGGTTGGATTGGCAGGTGAGAAAGTTTCGCCGCCGTCGGGAATGCGGGCATATGATATACCTACATCCAGGCCGGGAACATCAACCTCGTCAATGACTACTTCAGCAGCATCCACAAGGAAAACGGCCTCACCTCCTGAAGATATTCCAAAGTTGGCATACTTGTCAGGTTCAGCAGTGGCCAGGTTCTTGTCGCAGGTAATGACCAGAAAACCATGAGCCGGAATGGTTGTTCCGTTAGGGAATTTATAAATAGCGCTGGGCTTGTCATAAACACCGAATCCGCTCACGTCAATTGCATTTGCAGATGGATTGTAAATTTCAATCCAGTCGGGTATCGGGTCGCCCATGTTGGAGGCAACCTCATTGATCACCAGTTCAATCTCGGAAACAGGGCCTGTACTGTCTTCAAACAGTTCGTCTTCCACGCACGAAATCGGCAGCAGCAGACCTATTGAAAGCAGGGTATATATCAATTTTGTTTTCATATTCAGAAAGTATTATTAATTGGAATATTAAAAATCGAGTTCAAAGCGGGCCTGAAGGAATCCATAATCATCTCCTGCCTTTCCGTTCTTTTCGGTTACCCGTGTGTAATCTTTGGTCAATTCACCGTTTTCATCAGTGCCCACGAACAGTTTTCCTTTTCCGCTGGCATACCGGTCGTGATTGATGTAGGTATAGTTGAGCATGAACTTGGCGTTATAATTGATATGGTAGGTAATGCCTGCTGTGAAACCGTTGGCGCTACCGCCCATAATTTCTGCTTTGGTGTCGTTCAGGTTGATGTAATCATAGCGCAATGCCAACTCAACATCGCCCCAGTCCTTACCCCTGGTAACCTGTGTAAATTCGCCTTCTTCGCTGTTATAATTGTATTTGCCGCCAAAGAGCAAACACGATAAGGAGGCATAGCTGCCGCTTGCTTCATAATCGGGGTTATCAGCCTTGCGGTTGATTTTGGTGTAAATGTATTCGCTTGAGAACTTGAAATTGTTCAGGCTGGCTGAAAGCTCACCACCAAAAAGCACATGTGAATCCACATTGGGAATGTCATCGGTATCCAGGTATTTCTTGCGGCTGATGTTGGTCATATCACGGGTAGAGATCCGGTAAGTATCTTCAAATTCCCAGCTTGTTTTCGGGGTGCGGTAAGATCCGGAAACACCAACATGCACCAGCTTGCCTTCAGCATTAATGGGTCTTACCACAGCTTTACCGGTAACAGAAATGCCTTCATCAGTGCCATAATCCTTATTAGCATCTTGTGAAAAAGTGGTAACCTCAATGTTTTCAACATCATTGAAATGAACTCCTATAAAACCCAGGTAGGCTTTGTCCCATTTGCTTACATTGATACCCAACTGACGTTGCGGTGCAAAAGTAGTCACATAGGGCTCTTCGACAAAAGTCTGATACCGTGAGGTAGTGGTGGTTTCCATGGAAATAGGTTCCTTGAAATAACCTGCCTTGAGATTCAATTTGTGTTCGTCCCATTTATAGCCGATAAAGGCGTCTTTGATGTCGAGTTCGCCACCGGCAAAATCCAGGTCCACTTCACCGGTCCATCGGCCATATAGAACCGTTTTCATGGCAAAGCGCAACCGGCGCAATGTAACGCCATTACCCAGCGGATTCAGCGCGTTTTCGTCGAAATAATAAGCTCCGTCGAAATTGATCCGAAGGTCAAACCAGGTGCGAAAATTCTGGTCGGGAGATTCGAATACCAGTATTCCGTTACGGTTTTCAATGGCCATGGGTTTACGGTTCACCTTTTGACCGTACTGGTTATACCGGACAGTATCGTTGTGCTGTCCGTATACCTGGTTGCTCCCAAAGAAAGCAACGAGGAGTAAAACCATCAACATGCTTTTTTTAATTTTCATAAATGATATAGTTTTATATTAGAGGTTATTAATGAAATCATGCAATGCCTGGTCTTTGTTTAATTGTAATTTCTTCTTCAGCCTGTATCGCGCCACTTCAACACTTTTGGGCGAAATATTCAACAGCGCTGCCATTTCCTTGGTAGATAAGTTCAACCGTAACAAGCCTGCGAGCCGCTTTTCGAACTCGGTGAGGTTGGGATAAGACGATTTCAGTTTCAGGTGAAAATCCTTATGTATTTCTTCCACGCGCATGTAGAACTCCTTGGTTTCGCGTGAAAAAGACATGCGCTGCCTGATTTGTAACGCAATATCTTTGAGCATTTCTGAACGTTTTGCTCCGTCTTTGGTATTGTTTATTTCGTTAACAGTGGTGGAGAGCTTTTCAAGAAACAAACGCTGCTCGTTGATGTTCAGGGCAATATCCATGAATTCTTTCCGCTTGGCGTTTAATTTCGAACTCAGGGCCTCATTCTCAACACTAATGGTTCTCATTTCCAGTTCATACATGGCCTTTTGCGAATGGTACAATTGGCTTTGCTGAATCAGCAGATCCTTTTCCATTTTGAGGCGCGCTTTCTGTTGCCGGAAGATGAGGTAAACAAATATTGTAAATACAAGAACTGTCAGAACGGCCAGTCCGGGAACAACCATATTATAAGTATGCGGATTATCTGAAAGCGGTGTTGTCATGTAAGGGATTTCTCTCTGAAGAGACAAGCCAAACACCCTGCTCAGCACAAACAACAGCACATACATGAGAACGCCGGCGCTCAAAGGGGCTGTAATCCATCCAATGCCCATGCCGGCGAGTGTGCGGTTGTCAATTTCACGTGCTCCCTTTACCAGGCCGATGCCCAGTACAGCACCAATAACAATCTGGGTGCTCGACACGGGTACGAGCTGAAACCAGGGAATGCCGGCATGGGTTATGAGGTTTCTGAACCATGCAGAAGAAAACAGGAACAGCACAATGGCTTGTGATAAAAGTACCACAATGGCAGCTTCGGGCATCAGTGAAAGCACATCTCTTTTGTCTGAACCGCTGTATGTTCGAAAACTGTACGTAACCAACCCTGCCGTAATGGCAACAGCACCAAGAAGGCTCAGGAACTGCAGGCCGTTCACCGTAAACAGTCCGAAATTGAGCTCAATATCAGGTGAGAAATGGTAGAACACTCCGGAAATATTACCGATATTATTGGCGCCCAGTCCGAATGCAGACAGTGCAATGCCGACTATCAGTCCCACCCTCGACCAGGCATCTAGCTGCAGCATGTGAATCTTTGAACGCCGGATGATCCACCGGAACAATATGAAGAGCAGGGCACTGATAATGATACCGGCAACCGGCGCCATAATCCATGCTACCAGGAATTCAGAGAACCTGGAGAGATTCAGACTGCCAGTTGAAAAAACCACCCATCCGAGGATGGCTCCAACAACAGTCTGGCTGGTAGAAACTGCCAGTTTGATTTTAATGAGCAGCAAAACTACCAAAGCAGCTACCAGGGCAATCAAGAATGCAATCATCGGATCGGTCACATTACCCATGGCATGCACGCTATGTGTTGTTGCCGAGCCATGAAAGACAGCTCCCAGTATAATAAAGATTCCGGCAATCAGAGCGGCTTTACGGATATCCAGCATTTGGGAGCTTACCGATGAGCCAAATAGGTTTACGGTATCTTTTGAGCCCAGCAGCCACCCCAGGAACAACCCGCTTGATAATATGATCAAAAGTAACTGCATGGCTATAGTGATCTTTTAATGGCCATGATTGACAATACATCGGCTGCATCCTGTGCCTTATCCGACAGCAATTCGATGTGGAGCGTGAAATAGCGCAAATGGATCTTCTCGCTCAGCTTGATGTTGGGCATATCCTGGAAAACACGTCGCTTGATAGAAAGAGCCAGCTTGTCGGTTTCCTTTTCATAAAGGTATACCCGGTGCAGGTGCTCTTTCACCGATTCCGGGTCGCGAAAGAAAACCCGGGTGGCAGGGATCAGGGAGTCAATCGACAACACCGAAAGTTCGGTAAGTTTGGTTAGGTCCTGGTTCAGTTCACTGGGGATGAATGGTACTTCCACCTCAAATTCAAACAGGTTGGCCTTGGCCAACTCCAGGATGTTGTTCAGCTCTTCGAGCAGCTTGAGGATGTCGGCCCGGAGTTCAGGCATGAGCGACTGGGTGTAGAGAATGTTTTCAATTTCCCTTTTCTTGATGTCGGCTTCAGATGCAATATTGGCCAGCGTTTTCAGGTTATCCTCAAAGCTGGAACGGTTGCCGAAGAGGTAGTTTTTCACGCCGTCTTTAAATATCAGGCAGCCCTCATCCATCAGGGTCAAAAACGCTTCGATCAGTTCAATCGATTTTTTCGCGTGTTTGAAATTAAACATGGTTTTCAGTGTTTAAGTGGTACAAATGTAATGACTGTTCTATCCGTATAGTGTTATACGAATTGCCTTGCAAATTAACGTAGTGTTTTTGATTTTTCTATTTATTTCTTATTTAATATTTTATATTATTATTGTAGTAGTTATAAAATAAATAAATAGAAAATGTTGTGCATATGTAGTGCTTTGCACCAGGTAGTAAATTATGATGCAGTGATTTTTTATAAAGACTAGATGGTTATAACGACCTATCGGAGTATTTCTGAATGCTTTTTAGGCACTTCAGCTGCTGTGCTAGAATTGTCCGGTTCAGCAAATCAGGAATTTCTCAAACGCTTAGCTAATAACACATTACATTTAACTAAACAAAATATCTTTGTAATTCTGCAAAATATGTTTCGGCTAAATTCAGAAAGTTGTATCCGGCAACGTGAAAGTGAAATTGCTGCCTTTGCCCAGTTCGCTTTGAACCCTTATTTTCCCTCCCAGCAATTCAACAAACTCTTTGCAAAGAATCAACCCGATCCCGGAACCCTTCTCATCGGCTGTACCCCGACTGGTATACTGGGAATTGCTATCGAAGATCTTTTCCAGCGCATCTTCATCGATACCAATACCATTATCGGCAACTGAGATCTCAACATGACCGGGTAATCTATTCACTCCTATCGTAACTTCACCGCGAACATTGGTAAATTTAATGGCATTTGAAACAAGATTCAACAAGATGATCTCCAATACATTCTTGTCGGTATTAACCTCAATATCAGCCTGCGGGTGGTACACTAACCGGATATTCTTTAACCTGGCCCGTGAATCGGAGACATGCAATACTTCCCTTATAACCGATGAAACCTTTATCTTTTCCCGGTTAACGGTTATCAGACCTGTTTGCGATTTGGCCCAGTTCAGCAAATTATCCAGTAAAGTAAGAGCGTTTATGGATGAAGAGTTGATAATCTGCAATAAGCCCTCAGCCTCCTCTGGCAAACTGTATTCCCGAAGGTTCCCCATCAGCAATTCTGAAGCGCCCAATATGCCGTTGAACGGGCTTCTCAGGTCATGTGCAATAATGGAAAACAATTTATCCTTAGTTGCATTGGTTTCTCTTAAAAGTTTTTCGGTATCCTTCATTACGTTCATCTGCCGGATCATTCTGTTTTTTATGATGAAGAACGAAATAACCGAAATACCTGATATGAGAATGATCAGCGCAATGATGGAACCCATGATCCAGATCCCCTTTAGGTGATAATGATCCACCTGTCCTTTTGTTCGCTTCTCAATGGCGCTAATGAAATCATCAATAGGCCCCATGATCTCTCTTTTATAGTTGCGGTAAGCATCATCAAACACGATGACACGGGCAAAGGCTGTATCAGGATCCCTGCGGATGCTAAACCTTCCCTGTTCGTCTTCATACAATCCTTTCATGGCATGAAAAGCCACTCTTTCGGTATGTACCAGTTGGTTGGATTTTTCCTCTGCCTGTTTCAACAGGGAGAATTCTTCTTCAGAAAAGCCTAAACGGGCCATGCTGTCTCGTAAAGCAATGGTTCTTCCACCGGGACGCGGCTTATTGCCGTTACGGATGTCCAGTACTTCATAGTATAAGCGTTCCCAAACAGGGTCACCGGTTACTACATAAGTCTGACAGTATTTGGTCAGCAAATCCGAGCTTTCCTTGAGTTCGTAAGCGATAGTAACCGACTTGTATTCAATTTCGTTGCTTTGTTTTAGTTTGATGAAATTGCTAAAAGCCAATACTGAGAAAATACCCAATAAAACCAGCAAAACAATAATTGTGGTATGTATGAGAACAAAAATCTCTTTTAGTTTCATATTGCTTTCAGGAAGCAGCATCAGATAATGATCTTCGAATGGTTTATTTCAAAACCAGTTATCTGTTCATTTTTGATCAAATACATGAACTTGTATAAAGTTAGCAAAATAGCTTCATATTACCATACCTAAAAACGTAAAGGAGGTTGCTACATTCCTATCTGTATCACTGCATTTATTTTTTCCCAGAGTTCATTATCGAATCCCGAGATTGCAAAGTCGGGGTTTTCCGGATCGGATGCATCACCCATTCTTACAACGACCATCTTTTTGCCGGGTATTACGTATATTCTTTGGTCTTTTGCTCCCATGGCAGCGTACATATCTGAAGGAGCGTTCGGTACCAACGGGCCGTCATAGATGGTCTGTTCGCCCGGAACCATGTATTTCGTTTTACCGTTTAACCACCAGAAATAGCCGTATGAAGGATTGATATCCTGTGAAGTAGTCATACTTTCCGTAAAGAAGGTTTCATCAATAATCTGTTCGTTATTCCATTTGCCTTTGTTCAAAGCCAGCAGTCCGAACCGGGCCATGCTTCTTGTGGTGCTGTGATAGATGGTAAAAATGGTTCCATAGTCCCAATACCCATCCATGCCGATCCTGTTTTTCAGTATCTCGTCGAAATAGGTTTCAAAATCCTGGTTACCTGCTTCGGAAACCACGTCGATCAATTTCTGGAAAACATTACCGTAAGCCCATCTTTTTCCGGCATCTGCAACCCAGGTCAGGTTTGGTTTAACTACCAGTTGTTTGGAATCATCTATCCCTGAAGTCATGGTTAACAAATGTCGGATTGTGATCAGGTTTTCTTTTTCCAGGGGCATGCTGGTCCATCCGGTTCCCAAATACTCTGATACCCGATTATTGATATTGAGCAGTGACTCCTCTTGCGCAATTCCGGTAGTCATTCCTACCAGGGTTTTGCCGGCACTGTTCCATTCCCACTCAGATGAAGCGGTATGCCCGTTGAAGTATTCTTCCATCGCGATTCTTCCGTTTACCAGGATCATGAATGATTTGGTGTTTTTCCCGGCCAGATAGTTCTTCAATGCCTGAATGGCATTCGTGTTCCAGTCCAGTTCTGAAACAGGTATTGTTTCCCAGGCAGTACCCGGATCAGCAGGAAAATACATGGTAGTGTCATGTTGATCCGGGATATTGTCATCTTTATGGCAACCAATTAATGACAACGATAGTAAAAACAGAAAGAAGATATTTTTCATAAATCAGCATTTAACAACAAATTTATGCAAAAGAAAGATGCTTCGTAATAACAAACAGGCTGTTCAGTTTGTTTACACCTGCTTCACGCAGTCTGGCATACTCCTGCTTTTTCAGGAAATGAAGAAACTGAACAGGAACCCGATTAAAAGAATGACAAAAATCGACAGGGAATATACCCCGGATAACAGGAGAAACTTCACCGTGGTTTTCGTCCACCCCTGTGCATAAAAACTTTTTTGTGACAACAGGAGATAACCCAGTATGACTAATAGGAACAGCAAACCGATATGCAGGTTGACCAGGTTAAACAGAAACCACAAGATGAAGATGATAAATAACAGCGTGTGAAAATGAAGCGAAAAAATCAGGTGTTCGCTATAGAAAATCTTTTTTCTCCTGTAAAACAACCAGAGAAAGAAAGCAAAAACGGGCATCAAAACAAACATGGATCCAGAAATGGTCTTGTGCAGTTTATGCATAAACTCTTCTTTTCCAACATGCCCAGTATTGATCAGCAATCCATTACGGACCATTTTTTTCGCAAACCATCCTTCATCGGGAATCTCCTCCCGGATGTATTCTTCGATGAGTGGATCCGGATCTGATGCATCCCGGATCATATCGAGTCGTGCATCAGTTGTATCCTGTTTGATGTCAAAAAGACTAACTGAAAAATTATTGGATTTGGTATTGCTTGATTTATTTTCATCGTCCGGGCGCTCCAATTTCGAAGATAAGGTCAGGATCAGAAAGAAAATAAAGGTGATGAAAATGTATAACCTGACGGGGGGTACATAGCGACCCCGCTTGTTCTGGTTGTAATTAACCGTCATGCGTCCCGGAATGAACAAATCACGTAATGTTGCAAGAAGTTTGTTGTCAAAATGGAATAAGGTTTCCAGAAATTCACTCACAAAATGTTTGAAGGGCAATTTATGGGTATGATTTTCCTGTCCGCAGGAGGGACAGTAATTGAAAGCCTCGGATAATTTAAACCCGCAGTTGGGGCATTCGGTTTTCTTCACCCTGGATTTGGCCATACGTTGATTGTTTTGCTTCAGTGAAATAACACAAGATAACTGAATAAACAATCACATATGGTACAAATTTTTCACAATAAGAAAATTGTGTCCGGTCCTAATCATTCGTTTTCGGTGGTCAGCGGATTCTGAACTATGCCGATGAACAATACGGCTCCTGTTGTGACTTCACGAATGGCAAAGACAAAAGGACGATCGGCTCTGAATGTAACCGGTTCACCGGGGGGCATGGCTGTCAAATCCATTTCAACAGCTGTTACCGCAGCAGCCTCGGTTCCCTCCTCGTTTACATCCACATAGGTCTTGTGTATGACTTTAGAGATAACCAACTCTCCGGTGCCGTTAATACCCGAAAAATCAGCCTGTGATGTAAAGGCTACTCCCATTCCCATGGCGGCCAGTTCGTTATTCAGTATGTTCTCATATGAGAAAGTGAACCTGGGAAGAACCAGGTTTAGTTTTTCAAAATGCCTGCGTTTTAACCAACTCTCCCAATTTTCGGCTGTGAGTGCGGGGATCAGGTCGCTGAGCGAATAGCCTGGTTGCGGCAGCAACACATTCATACAGAAATTACCACGGCCATAGGGCAATTCCACAAGTGCAAATGAATCACATTCCATATAAGGATAATCGCTTTGCCGTTTCATGAAAGGAACTGATACCTGGGAATCATCACCGGTATAAAACGGACCTTTTGATGTGTTTTTCTTATCGAATGCATTTTGCCAGTCGCCCTTGAAATACATGGCATTGATCAGGTACATCACTGCTTCGGCAGGTATTTCTTCAATAATTTTGTCGATCTTGTGTTTGGTTTTCTCATCCACCCAGTTGTTGATTTCCTCTATGGCTGCCGGGTTGTCAAATTTCAAAGAATTGACTTCGGCATCGTAGTAGTCGAGGTTAACCTGAATGAATTGGGGCAGTACGTTGAACCCCTTTTTGTACCAGATCGAATTGGCGATCTGCAGTTGAACCCCGGGATCAACTGTGGTGAGTGCTTCAACCAGGCTTTTATACGACTGGTTTATCTCTTCCGGGGTAAAGCCTTGTTTGCGCAGAGCCTCCTCCATAGCTGTTTTGGTTTCACGGGCGGCGCCATTATAGGTCATCGCCAACGCCAGGGCAACACTGGTTGGAGATATCAAAATATTATCTTCTTCATTACCTGCAAGTGCATTGCGAAATAAGGCGAGGCCAAAATCATTGTCGGCTTGAATAACCTCAGTTGTTTTCACACTCAGATTCAAGTCCTTAATTCCCTGGGGTGGTAAATCCATCCTTTTTTCGGTTTTCTCACATGACAACAGGGCAGCTGTGAGTATGGCAACACAAATTATAGCTTTCATTGCATTCTGTTTTTTGGAGTTCAAAAATCAGATGACTTCAATGAGCAAAAGGTTGCCTGAAATCTCTATTATTTTGCCCAGTTGAAAGCAACTCCTTTTGCATCACGTGAATTGGCACCCACATACACCATAAAATCACCAGGTTCCCAGCAATATTCCAGATTACTGTTATAGAAACTCAGATCGCTCGTGGTAACTTCCATGCTCACTTCTTTAGTTTCGCCGGGTTGCAGCATGATCTTCCGGAAATTCTTCAGCTCTCTCACCGGTCTCGAAACAGAAGCAACCAGGTCCTGTATGTATAGCTGAACGACTTCTTCGCCAGTGTAATTGCCGGAATTGGCTACAGTAACAGTGACCGTAAGCTTTTCATTTCCCTTCAGCATGGTTTTGCTGACCTTCACATCACCATAAATAAATGTAGTATAGCTCAATCCGAAGCCAAACGGATAAACCGGATCATTGGGACTGTCTAGATATCTTGATGAGAATTTATTGTCGGGAGTCATAGGCCTGCCGGTATTTTTGTGGTTATAGTAAAGTGGAATCTGGCCCACACTCACAGGGAAGGTGGTGGTAAGCCGGCCGGCCGGATTGTAATCACCAAACAGCACATCGGCTATCGCATTGCCAGCTTCAGTACCTCCTGCCCATGCTTCCAGAATGGCCGGAACATGCTGATTTTCCCAGGGAAGTGTCATCGGACGCCCGTTAATTAGAACCAGTACCACCGGCTTTCCGGTTGCAAGAAGTGCTTTCAGCAAATCCTGCTGCGGTTTCTGAAGTCCGATATTGGCCATACTGGCCGCCTCGCCCGACCATGCAGACGGTTCCCCGAGCACAGCTATAACCACATCTGCTTTTGCTGCAACCTGAAGTGCTTCTGCGAGCATCTCATCCTTGTTTTTTCCAGGTTTGCCGGAAGCATCATGGATTTCAAGGGAGAGCGGATTTGGACTATCGATCAGAGATTCCTGATCAGATAACGGTGATCCTTTTGCATAGAGAATTTTTACTGCATTACCCCCTACCCTCTTCATGCCTTCCAACACGGTGGATATGGATGAAGCTTCACCACCCATAGCCCAGGTACCTACCATATCGGCTTTTGAATCACCAAGCGGACCAATAACAGCCACTGTTCCAGATTTTTTCAGGGGAAGGATCTGCCGGTCGTTTTTAAGCAATACCATGGATCGCTGTGCCACTTCTCTTGCGGCTTTGAGATGTTCAGGTGTCAGCACTTCTGACTGGGCTCTTTTTTCGTCCATGTAGCGATAGGGATCGCTGAACAGGCCCAGTTTATATTTGGCTTCCAGCACCCGCCGGCATGCCAGGTCAATATCCTGAATACTGATTTTGCCTTCATCCAATGACTTTTTCAATGTTGTCAGAAAACCTTCTCCTACCATATCCATATCCACGCCTGCTTTCAATGAAAGTGCCGAAACCTGCTGCAGATCGCCCATTCCGTGCTGGATCATTTCATTGATGGCAGTATAATCGGTAACTACAAAGCCGTTAAATTTCCATTGGTTTCTCAACAGTTCAGTCATCAGCCAACGGTTGCCTGTTGCCGGAATGCCGTCCACCACGTTGAAGGAGGTCATGATGCTGCCTGCACCGGCATCAAGAGCGGCTTTATAGGGAGGCAGGTAATCGTTATACATGGCAAGCCGGCTCATGTCGACGGTGCTGTAATCGCGACCTGCTTCGGAGGCACCATAGAGTGCAAAATGTTTCACGCAGGCCATCATCGTATTATTAAGTGAAAGGTCGTTGCCCTGGTAACCTTGTACCATGGCTTCGGCAATGCGTGATCCCAGCCAGGGATCCTCACCGCTTCCTTCAGCTATGCGGCCCCATCGCGCATCCCGGGCAATGTCGACCATCGGCGAATAAGTCCATGAAATTCCATTGGCAGTAGCCTCCTGAGCTGCAATGCGGGCAGTTTTCCGTATCAGTTCCGGATCCCAGGTGCAGCTTAATGCCAGGGGTATAGGGAAAATGGTTTTGTAACCGTGGATGACATCCAATCCGAAAAGAATGGGAATGCCATGGGGTGATTCCTTAACGGCTAAATCCTGGGTAGCTTTATTGAATGCCAGCGAGAAGCTGTTGAGAATGGCGCCTGCCTGACCGTTTTTCACTTTCTGTGAAACACTTTCGCTTACTACAGCTCCAGTAGTAAACGAACCTGCCGTGATCAGATTCAGCTGGCCGATTTTTTCTTCCAGGGTCATTTTACCCATCAGTTCATTGATGTAGGCAGTCATTTTTTGATCCTGTGCAGCTGTCTGTGCGATCGATGTGAACACCAGGAAAATTGCCATATATAATTTTTTCATTACTTACTCGTTTTGGTTATCCACAAATTTAAGCAATAGTCTGCTTTTTTGTATCGGCAGTAGCAATTTCTATGTATTGAAAAGAAAAAGAGCGTAGTCGGGAGACTACGCTCAGCAATTCAGAGGCATCATATACCTCAACTTATTTGGATCTGTTGCTATCCAAAAAACCATCTTAAACCAGGCACAGTGACTATCGTGGGCCACCCGGACCACGCTGCCTGCGTTCTTCCATCATGGCGTCATATTTTTTTATCTGGTCAGCAGTTAATATCTTTTCAAACTCAGCTCTTTGCTGTTTTTGGTTTTCCTGCATTTTCAGACGAATTTGCTCAAAATCACCACCCGGTCCGTTTTGAAACAATTCGCTCCTTTTCTGAGCATACTTCAGGTTAATGGCTTCCACTTGGGGTAACTGATCCTGGGTAATACCTACTGACGTTTTCATTTGTTCAGTTTCCCTTTTGGCCATATCTTCGGCTGAGGGCATGCCACCGCCGGGTTGACCCTTCAGGGTCATTGTGAGTGCAAACAGCACCGACAAAGACAATAAAGCTACTTTTTTCATATTTTGGTAATCTTTGGTTATTATTTATCCAAATTTCCAATATATAACAGGTCAACCCAAATCAAATCTACAAATCGGGAATTTTTATGGACAGACAGGACATATTTCAGATAGTAATCTTCCACGCTATTTACTACCATAAACAAACAAAGGCGCAACACCGTGCGCCTTTGTTTGTTACCGAAGCTATTTTGCACTCAGCATTTTATCAGCAGCCAATACCAGGAACAGGTAATTGCTTTCACCACCGCCCAACACGTACTCAGTTTGCTGCCACAGATAGGGAAATTCTTTCAGCTCCGCAAAATCGGGCCGGATTAGGGCAGTTCCGGAAACCACTCCTCCGGGGATATAGGTATTATAAACCCGGTAAAAGCCATATGCACTGGTCACTGATTTGGAACCAACGCCTGAAGCAAACGATGCACCGTTAATTCCGGGGTGGCAACCCAGCACAAAATTTAGTGCATTATACATATATTCAATGCTGAACAGATCAGGGTAATACTTTGAAAGGTAGTACTGGCGCATTCCGAATTCCTGGATATCCCAGCCTGCTCCCCAGATGCGGGGCCTGTATGGAACACCATAAGGAGTTTCTCCGCCCTGGGTTTCAATTTCCTTTGCAAAACCGGCCAAAGCAGTTTCAAGTTTGGTTTTGTAATTGTTGTCGTTGACCACCGGAATGGTCCGCACTACATACCAGCCCACGCGGGAAATCCGTTTGGCAATAGAATCGGTCATCGAAATCAGGAAGTCGCGGTACTCGGGATCTTTGGTGGTAAGCAGCAATTCGCAGGCTGCATTGATTTTCTGCGACAAATCCCAGGGACCCAGTTTTCTATCCATTTTCCACAAACCTGTGGCAGCTTTCAGACAACGGTCGGCCAGTTTGGCATCATACTCCTTCAGCACGCGCGCCGATGCAGCCAATCCGATAATGGCAGCATATTCATGTGATGGATTTTCTTCGGTATAAACCTGGCGGTCGTCGTTGACACCGGCACGGTTCTCAAATTTACCGTTATATTTTACTGATTTGTTGTAATTCACATTATTGGTCTGATTGGAAGGAACACCTACCATGGTGTATTGCTCAAGAGTCGGGACAATAATACCGCGATATACCCTGCCCAGGTTTTCATAACCGCCCAACACGGTGAGTGCACCATGTTCAATTTGCTGCAGGATATCGGGTTTGCCATCTGCCATGTGAATTTTAACCAACCGCGCAGCTTGGTCAATGGTAGTGGCATCCAGTTCGGGTCTGAATTCTTCCCACGCCAGTGATAAAAGCTGCATGGATATGGCCTGCGATTCCACGCGCAAATCATCGTCACCGGCATCATGCCAGCCGCCCATGTTCAATCCCGGAACGCGATCACCCGATTTGTATTTGGTTAACGTTGAAGGGCCCTGTTTGTAGCCATCAAACAGGATGCTATCGGTTGGGGCCATGATAGCGTCATCGAGGTGACAGGCGTCATGCCATACATGATAGGCGTCCACCACCCTCATGTGGCACATCTGCACCGGCAGAAAAACTTCAACCGTGGGTTGCCACACATGTCTTTTATAGATATCCGGTGAAATGACAAACGGATTGGAATGATACTCACCATAGCGAACCATGTAAGTTCCTTCTTCCTGTACATCTGAGAAATCAAACAAAAAGCAGTTATACCGCAGGAACTTGCCCCAGGTTTTCGGTTTACCTGATTTGACAACGCTTTCCTGATCATCCCCGGTGATCTTTACCAGACTTACATTGGTGATGTTCTGATCAGCTGCATCCAATTCAATCACAGCAGTTTTCGTCTGACCCGGATGATATCCTACCTGCGAAGTATGCACCACCGGTTCGGCTTTCCAGCCGGGAGTGCGATTCACTTTTACAGTCCATTCAATGGCATTCTTCGTAGCACCGGAAGGAATGGCAGACCGGACTACAAACCATCCGTTTGTATGGCGGATGCGGCCGTCGAGCAGTTGCAGATCGGCAGTAGCGCTTTCTATGCTGAATCGCTGTTTATCTGATTCAGGAGCAACAACCAGCTTTTTGCCGGCTGCCATTGGCCTGGCCTGATCACCATCAACAGGACCGTTGGCCTGAGGAGGGAAGAATCCTGATTTGGCGTCCATCATCCAGGTCTTTCCAAACAAATCGTTCGGAAACAGCTCGAGGTTAAATCCGATTTTACCTTCCCATTCGGCAGGCACAGGTTTATCCATGTCTACATATATTTTAAAATAATCCTTCACTCCTTCTACCCGAACCTGGTATGTGAAAGTCAGATCGGGATAGAAGATCGGGTTAAAGCCCTTTCCGTTAATAGCGGAATCCGGATACCAAAGTTTTACTGTGATCACGTTATTCTCCTTGTCAACAGTTCTTGGCCCTACTTTAGGTATGGGCTGAAACTGACCCGGTGTTAACTCCAACCTTACATCACCGTTGGTTGCCACTCTGACCCCATGTTGAATGAAACCCACACCGCCCTGGTGTCCTTCAGGATAAATGTCTTCAAAAACCATCACATTCAGGCCCGGAAGTTCAAAATAGTTTTGATCGTTGATCACCAGGTTGCTTTTATCGGCGCTTTTGCACGACAACAGCATCAAAAGTAAAAACACAGGTATGCACGCTTTCATATTATAATAATATTAGATAAAAATTGAATTCTTAAGGAATAAGTAAGCAAGTTAACCAAAATTGAACGACAGAATTTTAATTTCTTGTTAAAAATGCCAATCTGCAGCCTTCCCTGCTTAACCAATTTCGGATTTCATTTTTGGCATGTTTTATGCAATGGCATGGAATGCATTCTGCCAGGAGTTTTCTGTGACAAATGAATAAAAAATGCTAACTTTAAATAAAAAAAGCTATGAAACCAATCAAATCCTCGTTAGTGTTGACCTTTGCTGTTCTTTCAACAATGTTGTATGCGCAAAAACCTATTGTTATCAATGAAGACAGTATTGCTTTCACCGCTTCCAAATATCCCGGCTTTGCTATAGCAATCCCTGAAGTTAATTATGACCGCACGCTGAAGGAATGGACCAAGGAATTGCAGTCGGGCACCAAATCGAAGGTGGTTACTGAAAATGGCACACTCACAATTTTCGGCGCCATCATGAAGGACATCACACCCACTCCGGTTAACGTATACAGCAAGCTGCTTTACAAAGATTCTCTTGTACATTTGCTTGTAAGCATTGAGACTAAGAAAGATCAATATATTGACAGGGCTCATGGTGATGCAGAATTCACTGCTGCAAAAACATTTCTTAAGAATTTTGCCAAAAATCAGTATGTTGATTTTGTAAAAGATGAATTGCAGGTTGAAGACAAAAAGCTGAATGATCTGAAAGGCAATCTCAATTCATTGCAAAATGAAAAATCGCGCATGCAGAAATCCATCAACTCGAACAATTCAAACATAAAATCTGAACAGGACAATATTGTTCTGCAAAACACAGAATTACCTAAGATTTCCGGTGAAATTGCCACACAAAACAGCCAGCTGACCTCAATGGAAGAAGGAGCAGCCAAAGAAGAAAAGGCCTCCTATATTAAGGACCTGGAAAAGAAAAAGAAAAAGATTCTGAATGATATCGAATCATCAGAGAACAGGATCTCGAAAGCACAAAACGAAATCAATGATGCGCAGCGCGACATCCCAAAAAACGAAGCAGATCAGGAAATCATGAGGGGAAAAATTGCGCAACAGGAAGCTGTGGTGAAACACTTTGAAGACAAACTGAGTACCGTTAAATCCTATTGATTTTGTGAACCGGAACACCTCTCGCTCAAATGTGCTGGAGCATGCCCAGGCATGGGACGTGCTTGTCACAGGAGGAGGTGCCACCGGTGCCGGTATAGCGCTTGATGCCGCATCGAGGGGTTTCAAAACCCTGCTGATAGAGCAGGA
>CAYVBH010000032.1:0-20135 GCA_964449015.1 uncultured Bacteroidales bacterium | reverse complement strand
CGTCTCTTTTGGTTACTTTTCCAGCTGTAGGGAAAAGTAACAAAAGGGTTTCGGAGCAAAGCTCCCTGAAAATCGTTATTTACATAAAGGCTACGTTGCCTGCTTTAAGAAAGTTTTCCTGGCAATCAGGAAAACTTTCACTCCGGCACAAACCTGATCTTCACAATCTCCGATTGTGTACCCAGCCGTATGGGAGCACCCCACAAACCCAGTCCCGAAGAAACATAAAGGTGTGTCTTCCCGGATTTTTTGTAACCATAGGGGAGGTCATAAATTCTGGAAACCACCCGGCTGATGGGAAAGATCTGTCCGTTGTGTGTATGCCCCGAAATGTGCAGGTCAATCAGGTTTTTTACTGATTCATCCATACTGCCCGGCTGGTGATCCAGCACCACCCGGGGCAATTCGGTTTCAAGGGTACTGAGCAGGTCCTGAAGCGACTTTCTGTTCCGGTTGGTCTGGTCATCACGTCCGTAAATGGCAAGGCGGTTGTCAATGATCACGGCACTATCACGAAGCACCCTGACTCCCGAACGTCCAAGATAGGCCAGTACCTTGTCTATTCCCGCATAGTAGTCGTGGTTGCCCGGTACTGCATATACTCCGTATGTGGCTTTCAGTTTCAGGAGCTCAGTATCCATTTGTTGTGCTTCGACTGCACGTATGTTGTGGTCGAAGATATCTCCGGCCAGCAGTACCAAGTCGGGCCGATGGCTGTTGATGAGCTCCACCCATTTGGTGAGCCGGCCCTTGCGGATCACATTGCCCAGGTGGATGTCGCTGGCTGCAATGATGGTCAAACCATTGGTGTTGCCATTGGTGCGATTGCTCTCCAGGGTCAGCTCCACCACACCCGGATTCCGGAACCGGTAATAGCCGATAACCGATATTGCCAGCATAACCAGCAAAAGTCCGCCAAAATACAGGAAACGCGCCCGGGCATAATTTTGTGTTACCCATTCGGGATAAAAATGAAAGTAATGGTTACCCAGCCTCAGCAAATCGGCAAGCAGGGTTCCGGCAAGCAGAAAGATAAACAGGATCATGTAATAACCTCCCATATGCTCAAACAGGGAAGCAAGCCAAACAGGCAACCGGTTCCCAAGGAATATGGCCAGGAAATTGGAAGCCACTGCAAAAATAAATATGGTGGAATAAACTAGGCGTAGCCAGGTTATGTTGGGCAATGCTTGCCAACCCCTGACAAACAGGTATACATTCAGGGCAATAAAAACAAGGAAAATAAGCAACATACGGAAAATATTCATGAAATTGTTTTTTTGTTTAAAACACAGCTGTTACCAGCAAAGGCAAACTACAAGGATTCCAGCAACCAATACATTCCTTCGATGTTTAGGCTTGTTTAATCAGGATGCTTGCATTCCGCAACACGGCAATACTTCCTTTTTCGACATCAATGAGTTTTTGTATATCCTCTTGCTGAATTTTGGTAACGCCAAGAGTTTTGCACGCAGATTCATCGAGTGAAGTCAGCATAAAAATCTGAATTCGTTTGGCTTTCAACATCATGGATAGGGCTGTTCCACCATTGCCCTCATAATTGTTTTCAAGCATGGAAAAGGCAGACTCAAAGCTTCCTGCTTCGAGGTATTTCATGAAATAGTTTGACCCGATCTTATCAATACATTCAGAGAGCATGATCAGCTTGCCTCCGTCTTTTACAAAGGCTGCAGCATGGTGAACAGATTTGTGTGCCTGAATGAAATTAATGTCCTTGGGGTACCCGCCGCTTGAGGCTACCACCATATCATATACCTTCCTGCCTTCGTACCTGTAATAGCTGTCGTGTACCCTGCAGGCATCCAGGAAATGCTCATAACTGTTACCCACCAATAATCGGCACACCTTGCCCGATGCATTCAGAATACCATGAATGGAAATCTTTGACGGCATGCAGGTATCAATTTCCCTCAGGTCTTCAGCCAATGGGTTGCCATCGAGTTTGCCGGGCTGACATCCCGAAGCGAGCGATCGGGTTTGGCGGTCAAGAAAAAGTCCGTGGTTGTGGTAAACTGCTTTTCTTGAAGCCAGTCCGGGGAACAATAGTTTTCTTCCACCGCCATAACCGGCAAAATAATGATGTGAAATGGCGCCAAAGGTGATCAGCAGCGTGCTGTTGAATATTTCTTTGCGCACCAAAACAGGAGTTCCCCGTTTTGTAGTTCCGCAGTCCTTAAATGCGCTTTCATCAGAGCAATCGTGATGTACAAACCGAAATTCCCGGTAGGTTTTGCCATAACTTTCAAAACTCTCATCCTCCGACTGGCGCAAATGAGTACCATAAGCGATATAAAAGCAAATATTCCTGGGCGAAGCTCCCCGGCTGATCAGTGCTTCAGTAAGCCAGGGCAGGTATTGCGGATAGCCGCACAACCTGGTCTTATCAGAAACCACAACAGCCACTTCCTTGTATTTCAACTGGTCAGCGGGAAGAAATTTCAAAAGCTCCTGTATAAATGATTCCTTATCAATTTCATATTCCGGCTCTTTGAATTCAGGTGTTACAGCTTTGGCAGGGATGGTCAGGTTCAGTAGCTGTTTACCGTATTTAAGTGTTGAAGACATGAAGTGATTTTTTGTAAAAATAGAAAAAGTTGTTGACAAAACTGAGAATTAAGCACCAATGGCAGCAGCTTTGCAGGTCGGAAACGGGTCATGGTGTCATTTTGAAAACTCTTTTGTCTGGTCCTTTCATGATACCGGATGACAGGGAATGGTAAAATAAAACGCAGATCCTCTTCCGGGTTCGGAATCAATCCAGATATTACCCCCCAGTGATTTTACCAAAGCTCTGGAAATAGACAAACCCAGCCCTGTGCCACCCAGTTCCAGTGATGCAATATTTTCAGCCTTTCTGAAATTTTCAAAAACCAGTTCATGATATTCTTTCGGTATGCCTAGGCCCGTGTCCTTTACCATGAATTCAAATTCATCAGATCTTTTCAATTTGCATGCAATTTCAATAGATCCTTCAGGGGTATATTTTATAGCGTTGTCCAACAGCCTTTTCAGTATCTCTTTGAGCTTCTCCCCGTCGGTGACGCAATGGCAATCCTTTATAGTAGGATGCAGCGAAAGTTTCATCTTTACTTTATGGTTATTGAGAAGCTGATCACCAAAGTAATTAATTACCGATTCAATTAACGGAGAAATAGTAACCTGCGATTTATTAACGGCAACCTGCTTGGCTTCAATTTTGGAAATCTCCACAATATCTGTAATAATTGACAGGAGCCGGTTACAACTTTTTTCAATAATCCCGGTATATTGCTCCCTGTAATTGGGATCTACATCTGTTGTCCTCAACAGCTCAATAAAACCAAGAATGCCATTCATTGGTGTCCGCACCTCATGTGATATGTTGGTCAGAAAGGCTGTTTTCAACCTGTCTGATTCTTCAGCTTTTTCCTTTGCTTTTACCAGCTCCAGTTCCTGGTTTTTCGTAACCGTAATATCCGTATGAAATCCCACAAAACGATAAGGTTTGCCATTCGCATCAAATAAAGCTTTTCCCCTGGCATTGATCCATCTGTAGTCGCCTTGTTTGGAGCGCATACGGAAAATTGACTCATACGACGATATTTTCCGATCCAGGTAATTATCCACCCTGTCAAGAGCACTTGCCTTATCGTCAGGATGTAGTAAGTCTTTCCAAGTTTCGAAATCAGGATTAAACTCTCCTGAAACATATCCAAGCATTTCCCAGTAGCGATCAGAGAAATAAGCTATGCGTGAATTCAAATCCAGGTCCCACAATCCGTCTTTTGTACCCTCAACGGCCAATGCAAATCGTTCTTCGCTTTCCTTCAGCTTTTTCTCAGTAATTCTGTGCTGTTCAATTTCCTTTTTCAGATCAAGGCTTTTTTTCTCAAGTTTGTTAACAAGCCTTTCACTGTATAATTTGAAAACCTCACCATCGTCAGGTGCATTAATGACTCCCAAAGACTCCTTGCCTGTCTGAACTACTTTTTCCAATTCTTCCATGATTTTCAGGAATGTTTCCGGCTCCAGCGGTTTGATCAGAAAACGGTAAGCTCCCAGGGAAAGTGCAAATTCTTTGTCTTTCCGGTCAATATATGTAGCAGTGTAAAAAACAAAAAGGATGTTCTTCAGCCTGTCATCCTTTTTACATTCACGGCAAAACTGGAAGCCATCCATTACAGGCATAAGAATGTCTGAGATGATCAGGTCAAAATGCTCATTTCTGAGAATCTCCAGCGCTTCTTGTCCGTTATGTGCATATTGAACCTGGTAATTCCTGCTTTTCAGCAGGATCATCATCATTTCCAGATTTTCCGAATTGTCATCAACAGCAAGTATTTTCATCAGACAGAATATTTCAATATATCAGGTAAAATCAAAGATATTTATAAATGATATTCATGATTGTTTCCGGGTCGATAGGTTTTTCGATATATCCCGAACATCCTGCCTCAAGGGCAAGTTGCTTGTCGCCTGTCATGGCATAGGAAGATATGGCCACAATTGGAATTGAATTGCATGAGTCCTGCTTTCTGATCATTCGGGTAACATCAAGTCCGTTGATATCCGGAAGCTGAATATCCATCAATACCAGATCAGGCTTTTCTTTGATGGTCATTTCAAGGCCCTCCCGGCCGGTGGTTGCGATCAATACTGCAAGGTCATTGTTTTCAAGGATAAACCTGATCAGGTAGAGATTATCGTCATTATCTTCAATAACAAGAACTCTTTTCATATACTTCAAATTTTTACAGGCATTTCAAAATAGAATTCACTTCCTTCTCCGGCTTTACTTTTAACAAAAACTTCACCATTAAGCATGGTCAACAATTTGCGACACAGATATAGACCCAGACCTGTTCCTTTGTTCTGCTTCGTCAGTGATTGATCGATCTGCTGGAAAGGCTGAAAAAGTCTTGGTATTTCGCTTTCGGGAATTCCGTATCCCGTATCAATTACCGACAATCTGAACCTGCTGTTATCCAAAAGCCGGGCCTTCACCCAGACAGATCCTTTGTCGGTATAGTTTACTGCGTTGCTGAGCAAATTCAGGATCACCTGTGTAATTCTGCGGAGGTCTGTTCTGATAATCAAGTCAGCAGGGACATCTGTATGGATTTCAATATTTTTCTCAGCCGCTTTCACATGAACAATTTCAACAGTTTCTGTTACAAGCTGCAAGAGGTTAATATCTTCGGGACTCAATTCAACCCTGCCGGCCTCAATTTTGGAAATATCTAAAATATCATTGATCAGGTTCAGCAAATGCTTGGCATTGTTTTTCACCCTGCTTAATTGCTGATGCTGCTCATCGGAAAGTTTGCCGGTCATTCCCATAAGCATGATACCGGTATAACCGATAATTGAATTCAAGGGGGTTCTGAGCTCATGACTCATACTTGCCAGGAATATGGACTTCAGTTTATCAAGCTCCTTAAGGCGCTCAATGGAATCAGACAGTTCCCGGGTTCTTTCCTGCACCTGCACTTCAAGTTCATCGGCATGTGATTTTACCTGGCTAAATAGTAATGCATTCTGAATCCCGATTGCTGTCTCATTGCAAATAGTTTCCAAAAAGATTCGCTGATCAGCGAAATTCCGTATTTCTGCAGAAGCAATTCCGATAATTCCCAAAAGATCTTCTCCTTGCATCATGGGTAGCAAGGCAAATGATTTCATTCCCGTCTTTCCAAGCAGTTTCCAGCCATTACCCCTTCGTTTTGCTATATCTTCAACAATAAGGGTTTTCCATCCGGCAGACTCAAAAAAATGATTTTCTGTCAGAAAATCCGGTATTTCAGGCCGGGTTTTTACCTTATAGCTGACATCATTGAGCATGAGCTGATCACCCATTTTAAGATATATCATGGACAGGTCGGGCTTAATGGCATTCATAATCCCTCTCAGGGAGGCTTTGGTCACCTGGTTCATGGTAAGGCTTGAATTGACATCGCGCCCGACTTTGTTGAGCGTACTTAATTCCAATGCCTGTGAACGTAACGCAGCCTGCGCATCTTTTAATTCGGTAATATCAACATAAGTTACCACAACCTCAGTGAGTTCGTTGGCGGCATTAAAAAAGGGAAATGCATTCACCAGCATCCAGGCTATATTCCCATTATTTCCACTTTTAATTCCCAAAATCATACCCTTGATCGGTTTCCAGGTGGAACTCACCCTGTAGGCCGGGTAATCATCAACTGACAGTTCTTTGTCATCTGCATCAGACAGCACAACTTTCAGTTCAGGCAGCGTTCTTCCAATGATATGATCACTGGGTAATGACAACATTTCTGCAGCAATATCATTGCAAAGCACAATACGCCTGTCAGGGGCATGAACCAACACAGCTGCACTGATATGGTTAATCAGCCCGCGGTAGCGCTGTTCACTCTGAAACAGTGCTGATACAATTTTCTTTTGCTCACTGATATTCCTTACAGCAACAACCCGCACATCAGTTTCCTTGAAAACAGTATCCGCTGCTTCAATCATGATTGGGATAACCTGCCCGCTTTTGTGAATGGCTTCGGCTTCGTAACTGGTTTCCTTTTCCCTGATTTTATTTCTCAGCAGCAGATGATACCTCTCCGGGATCAGCAATTCAAAAAGATCTTTACCAATAAGTTCTTCCCGGGTATACCCGATTTGCTTTTCAAAAGAGAGGTTGCAATCCATAATAACCCCGTTCTTATGGATCAGTATCCCCTCAAAAGTGAGTTCAGAAAGCATTCTGAAGCGTTCCTCACTTTCCGTAAGTTTATTCTCTGCCTCAACCTTGTCAGATATATCAATCCCTATGGAAAGAATTTCACCCTCTCTATCAGAACCGGTTTTAATTTCACTGTTGTACCATTGCATCCAAACCCGCCTGCCACTTTTGGTAATATTCTCATTGATGTTATATTTATGTTCCCGGGCATTTCGGACTATTTCACGTAGTAGTTCTTTCAGGTTTCTGCCTGTACTTTCTTTTTCAGGAACTATGGTTTCCATCAGTAATTTTCCGACGACCTCACTTTTTCTGAACCCGAAAACCTTTTCTGAGCTTCCACTGAAATCAGTTATGCGGAATTTTCTGTCAAAGCGCACAATAACTACATTGGCAGCGCTGACTATCTGTTCGTAAAACCTGTCATCCCTGGTTTCGATCCCTGTTGATTTTTTTGCCATGACGTAAACCTGATTTCCTTATGTATATCATAAATCCAAACTCAATGACAAGCATTATTTCATTTCTCATTTGTTTTCGCAGGCTCTGACCCCAAAGAAAGTATCAACTGTCACCGATGCAATTGATTGTTACAAAGGGTATGCTCAGCGTCATTTCTCCTAATAAAACAGCCTTTTCATTCAGTAGATTTTCCACCTTGTCAAAAACAGGTTCAACTTGATCAGCCGGCAGCAGCTTAATCCATGATTCCATGAACGCCAGTCGGATAAAATAATGGTTCAGCATGGCTGTGCCATTGGCAAACCGGTAATTGAACTGGTCGTGTTCCATATCTTTGATATGAAATCCATGACTGGTAACACCGTTCAGGATCTCATCAAGCGGTTTCCTTTTTTCATAGATATGTTGCTTCATCGCATTCAGTTCATCCACCAATCCCAGTTCGCTGAGAACCTGGCCGAATACTGAATAGAATTCTATCATGCTTTTATCCAGGTTCATGGTAAAAACAAATTGACCGCCAGGTTTGATCACACGTGCACACTCCGAAAGAACCCTTTCCTGGTCCTTCACATTGTTGATCCCATTGTTACTCACGATCAGGTCAACCGACTGTTTTTCAAGAGGTATTGATTCGGCATACCCGTTGATCAGTTGTACGTTCGATATGTTGTAGTATTTCAACTTGGCTTTAACTGTTTCATGCGCCTCCACCCAGGGATCAATTCCGTAAACCCTGGAATTTGCGCCCACTCGCATAGCCACCTCAGTCAACGGGAAACCGGTACCAAAGCCAATATCAAGAACTGTAAGGCCAGGCCTGTATTTGATGAAATCAAGTAGTTTGATCCCAAATGGTGCTGACCACAAAGGCAGCTCGTCGTACATTTCAGCTAGCCCATTAAAGTCAATAGTATCAGTAAGATAATTCTTCATGAACAGGTTTTAATTGTATTCTTTTCAGATAGCAACATGAACATTGACCTTAAATAAATCAACACACCTGCCATGTTAACTGAATCTGACTAGTAACGAGGCAGTTGCATGACTTAAGGGAAGGCCTTCCCCGGAACCGGTATTATCAGACCGGAAAGAACGGCTTTTGGAAAAATCAGGACATGGAACTGCAGCTTTTTTCGAACTGCCGCAAGAAACAGCTATGAATAAAAAGATGATACCCGCCGCAAGAACAGGATGAAAAGCTTTCAGAATTTTCATATAATGGATTTTCATGAGAATGAGCCCCTTTTCCTAAACGCACTACCCGACTACGCATTTCAAATATAGCAGTTTTTTCTGTACCTGCAACGGTGTCTTTGTCAGATAACGCAGTAAGACAAATTATCTAAAGGTATTGCCCCGGTACTCTCATTTTTTTTAATTTTGGCTGGTAGAATCTCCTCCTCTAAACGAATTTGCAAGTATATGAAAGCCATGGCGCTCACCGGATTAAACCGGATGCAGATAGTAGATAAACCGGATCCCGAAATTACCAACCCGGATGAAGTGCTGATCAGGATGAAATCGGTGGGTATCTGTGGTTCTGATATCCATTATTACCAGGAAGGAAAAATCGGCTGCCAGGTTGTTCAGTATCCGTTTACGGTAGGCCATGAAGGAGCAGGAATTATTGAAAAGACCGGCAGCAGTGTAACCCGTCTGAAACCCGGCGATCGTGTTGCCATTGACCCGGCCATGCCTTGTTTCAATTGCGATCAGTGCAAGGCAGGCAGGTTTCACACATGTCGGAATTTGAAGTTTCTGGGTTGTCCGGGACAGGCAGCAGGATGCTTTTCTGAATTACTGGTGATGCCCGCCTCAAGCTGCTTTGTTTTGCCCGGTAACATGACGCTGGATCAGGGAGCGCTCTCAGAGCCTCTGGCTATCGGAGTATACGCTACCCGTTTATATGGCTCGTTACAAGGAAAGACCATCGGCATCCTAGGTTCGGGACCAATAGGTATCAGCGTATTGCTGCCTGCTCTGGCCGGCGGAGCCCGAAAAGTATACATAACTGATAAAATTGATGCACGTCTGGCCCTTGCCCTGAAAATGGGCGCCCACTGGACTGGTAACCCCGATAAGACGGATGTTGTTAATGATATTCTGAAAGTGGAACCGTTGCAGCTCGATGTTATTTTTGAATGCTGCGGCAAACAGGAAGCCGTTGACCAGGCCATAAAACTGCTGAAGCCGGGTGGAAGAATGATGGTTATCGGAATCCCGTCGTTCAGCCGGTGGAGTTTTGATGTTGATGACCTCAGGCGAAAGGAAATCGACATACAGAGTGTACGAAGGCAGAATGAGTCGGTTGAACTGACACTTGAAATGATCTCTGACGGACGGATCCAACCCGATGCCATGCAAACCCACACTTTTGGATTCAACCAAATTGAAAAGGCTTTTGAAATGGTGGCCGGTTATAAAGACGGCGTCATGAAAGCCATGATCAATTATTAAACAAAGCCTTTTAGAACTTGTATGTCAGTGTAAGTCCCTGGCCTTTTATTCCAAAGGAAAGTGTATTTACCTTCCCCTGATATTGCTTGATTTTATGGGAACCGATGGAACTCATGGTAATACCTCCGGCCAGAAGACCTACCCCTAATCCTATAGACACAATTCCCACAAAGACTTTTGTATCATCACCGGAATTATGATTATCATCATAATAATAATTATCATCATCATTATAAGTCCAGTAATCCTCGGGCAAGGTGGCAATAATAATGGCACCGGTAATGGCAAGTCCTGCTCCGGAACCGATCATGGCATACCCGTTATTCCTTAATTTGGTGAAGCTTTCAATTTTTTGATCATACAATTGCTGATAATGATCCTGTGCGATACTCGGTAATATAGTACAGAACAGAGCTAACATCAAAAGCATTAACTTATTCATAACAACAGGTTTATTGGTTTCCAATACAATAATAACAATAAATTGTTTTCGTATTGAGGTCTGTTTAAATTCCTTTCTTTTCCTGTTTTATTACTAATTTTAGGCCTGTTAATCAAAAGTTTGTTTCATGGAATTGACTTCAGACCATGTTAAACTCAGGCTGTTCAGGGAATCCGATGCTTCAGCAATGGCCAGGCTGGCCAACAACCCAAAAATTGGAAGAAACCTGCGCGATGGTTTTCCATACCCCTATACGCTGGGGCATGCAAAGCAGTTTATCAGCATGTTCATGCGCTACAACACCTATTTCGCAATCGAATACCTAGGTGAATATGTGGGCAATATCAGCCTTACACCATTGGAGAATGTATATCGCAAATCTGCGGAAATCGGTTACTTCCTGGGAGAGCCCTACTGGAACAAGGGAATTATGACCACTGCCGTAAACCTGATCACGGAATTCGGATTTAAGGAGTGCGGTTTTGCTCGCATTCATACCGGGGTTTATGAATACAATCCGGCATCGCAAAAAGTATTGGAAAAATGTGGCTATACCCGCGAGGCTGTTTTCAGAAAAGCCATCTTTAAAGAGAATCAATTGTGGGATGAAGTCCGATATGCCAAAATAAACCCGGATCTTGAAAAATGAAAAAGGAACCACCAAATTCATTAGATATTATTACTCTATACGCCCATGAACCTTTCAATCATTAATCGCAACAACAAGACAATCGCACAACTTACCCATCACGATGCCCTGTTGGTCCATACCGATGATTTCATCGACCTGTTAGGAAATGCATCTTATCAGGGCGCAACCGGTATCATTGTGCATGAGAGCCATTTATCACCGGAATTTTTCGACCTGAGCACCCGGATTGCAGGAGAAATTCTTCAAAAATTCTCCAATTACCGGATGAAGCTGGCTATTGTAGGAGATTTCGGTAAGTACGACAGCAAGAGCCTGAGAGATTTTATTTACGAGAGTAATAAAACCGGACACATCCTTTTTGTGTCCACGCTGGAAGAAGCCACACAAAGAATTGCAGGATAAATTACTTCATCTATAATGTATATCAGAAAAGAAGTATAATAAAATAGGTCCGGCTCATGAACAGCCTTAACCCAACTTAGAGATACTGATTATTCCGCTTTTTCTTTCGGGCACAATCTGCTATCTTTATTCATTTAAGGATGAAAAATTGTTATTACTATAATCGAATTCATGACAATCAAATCATTACTTGCAGGAGGGATAATCATGCTGTTGTTTGCATGCAGCGGTCCTGAAAAACTGGTGTCTGACAACTCAAAGGACAAAATCTACTTTGGAAAATCAGGCGGATTCACCAACATTTCCACGGAATATGTGTTAATTGAAAAGTATGTTTTCAAACAGGAAGGTGAAAAATTCACCATGATCCGGAAACTCAGCGAAGATCAGGTAAAAGGTGTTCAAAACCTGGTGAATAACATTGATTTCAGTAAACTGAACCTGAATGAACCCGGGAATATGACCTATCACATCAGGCTGGTGAAGTCTGGATCGACACATGAGTTGAAATGGACGGATTCCGCACAGAACAGCCAGATCAGGGAATTGTATAAAGCATTATCAGGTACCATTAAAGAGTAAGTCATGAAATCATTTTTTACCATCGCATTACTTGTCATTTCAGTATTGTTTGCCAGCGGGCAGCAGGGAAAAACCAAAGCATACCGTAGTAAAATTCCAGGCAAGGTAAGTTCGGGAATCAACACTGGAAAACTGAGTCGGGGATATTCGCAACAATCAGCCGTGGCGGTGCCTTCAATTGTTTATAAGCCCCTGTCTTTTGCCGCTTCGTCAACCACCGGTAAAAGACAGGTGATCCGCAGCGGAAAAACGCCTGTTTTTATTGAAAGAAACGCGCCAGAGCTGAAATCTGAAGCCGGAAAAAGTCCTGAAGAAAAATTTTATACCTTTCTTGAAGACTCGAAAGGTATCACAGGAATTGAGAATCCATACGAATCTTTCAGGATTACCGGAATTCACACGGATAAGTATGGTATTACGCGGGTCAGATCGGTTCAACAATACAAGGGAATTGAAGTCTTTGGCTCGGAATCCACGCTTCATCTGGATGCACAAAAGGAACGTATTACCGGTAAATTTCACAGGATTGATCAGGATGTACCGGTAACCCCGGCCTTTAGTCTCACCAATAGTCTTCGCATTGTGCAGGAAGATCTGAAGAAATTAACCTCATTCCGTGAGTTGAATGAAGCGGAAAAGAAGCTGCTTGATTATGATTCACCGGAACATACCCTTGTGATTTATGGTGAAAACAACAAAGAATATGCGCTTGCCTGGGAGATTACCATCAGGCCCAATCTCGTGCAGGAATGGAAATACTTTGTAAATGCCACTGACGGCAGCATCCTGAAAAAATACAACAACACCAAGTCAGACGGACCGCTTACGGCGACAGGCTATGATCTGAACAATGTGCTCAGGACCTTTGATGTGCTATTGCAGGGCGGCACCTATTATATGTACAACATGGCAGAGGACATGTACAACACCGAAACCGAGGAAGGTGTGATCTTTACTCTCGATGCCGGCAACACCTCCACCGAAGATCTGAATTACAAATATGTCACATCGTCCAACAATACCTGGTCACTGAAGGCAGCCATATCCGCACATTACCATGCCACGCTCACCTATAGATATTTCTTAAATACGTTTGGCCGGAATTCTATTAACAACCTGGGCGGAGACATCATTTCACTGATAAATGTGGCTGAAGATGATGACGGCACCTCAATGGAAAATGCTTTCTGGAACGGCAAAGCCGTTTTCTACGGGAATGGCGGCACCTATTTCAAACCACTTGCAGGAGCTCTAGATGTCGCCGCGCATGAACTGGGGCACGGTGTGGTTTCCAACACAGCAAACCTGGAATATTACGGGCAATCGGGCGCCATTAATGAAAGTTATGCCGATATTTTCGGTGCCATGGTCGACCGGCAAGACTGGAAGATTGGTGAAGATGTGGTGAGAACTGCTTACTATCCTTCAGGCGCTTTAAGAGATATGGCTAATCCGCACAACGGTGGTACCAAAAATGAGGATTACTGGCAGCCAGCCCATGTGTCGGAAATGTACCTGGGAACACAGGACAACGGTGGTGTTCATATCAACAGCAGTATCGGCAACCATGCCTTTTATCTGTTCGCTACTGCTGTTAGCAAAGAAAAGGCTGAGCAGGTGTTTTACCTGGCACTCAACGATTACCTGACCAAAACTTCGCAGTTTATCGATTTCCGGATTGCCGTGGTGCAGGCGGCAAGGGATCTTTATGGTGACTCTTCAACAGAAGTAACTGCAGCTGAAAATGCATTTATAGCAGTAGGAATTCAGGAGGAGGAAGAAGTGGATGACAACCCGGATTATGAAGCTAACAGCGGACAAGAACGAATATTGATTTATAACACAGATCCATATATTTCGCAAACACTTTATACCTCTCCGGAAGAGGGAAATACATACCTCCCCCTTTCAGGAACCTCTTTATTCAATAAGATCAGCGTAACCGACGACGGGTCTGTAGGTGTATTTGTATCTGACGATCACAACATCAGGGCAATCAATATTGATCCATCCAATCCCGACGAGGAAATCCTATCGAAAAATCCGGAATGGGACAATGTTGCCATATCGAAAGATGGTCGTTTACTGGCTGCTATTTCCAAATATGCAGATGATAATACCATTTGGGTTCTTGACCTGAATACAGGTGAGGATGCTACCTTTACACTTTATAATCCCACTACCAGTCACGACAATACCGATGCAGGAGGCGTGCTGTATGCCGATGCCATTGAATTCGACCACAGCGGGGAATATATAATTTATGATGCTGTTAATGCAATCAGTTCCACGTATGAAGAGGATATATCTTACTGGGATATCGGATTCATCAAAGTATGGGACAAAAACAACGACGATTTTGGAGACGGCCGGATCACCAAGCTCTTTACTTCGTTGCCTGAAAATGTAAGCATCGGGAATCCTGTATTCTCAAAGAACTCCCCCGATATCATTGCTTTTGATTATAAGTACGATGACGGGGTAAATCTGGAATACAGACTTTATGCCGCCAACCTGAAAACAGGAAAGCTGAGCAAGCTGCTTGACAATTCAACATGGGGCTATCCGTCATTTTCAAAGAACGATGACAAAATTGCATTCGGAACTGCATTTGCCACGCAATCAGGTTTTACAGAGGATGTTTACACATTGTCCTTAACTTCTGAAAAAATCTATGCCGTCGGTAATCCGGTAAAACTAATAGGAGAAGCCACCTGGCCCGTTTATTATGCCACCGGGGAGCGCAATCTGGATCTGCCTCCTGTTGCCAACTTTACTGTTGACAAAAAAACCGGAGGTTATCCGCTTGCTGTGAAATACATAGACCTGTCGAACAACAATCCTGCCTCATGGCAATGGACCTTCCAGGGAGGCAGTCCGGCCACCTCTACGCTGCAACATCCCGTGATTACCTATAACACACCGGGAACTTACAATGTTACGTTAAAAGTATTCAATACGAATGGGAACAATACCATTACTAAAACCGGATACATTGTAGTAAATAACAGCACCGGCATTGAGGAGCATGAAGTCATGGACATACTTTTCTATCCAAACCCGGTTGGCGATGTGCTGAATATCGTATGCCATGAGGACTTCACTGTTAAAATTCTCAATGTGGAAGGTTCTTTGCAGTTGAAAGACACCAACGTTTCTCAACTTGATCTGAAGAACCTGAAACCGGGCATTTACATTTTAGAGTTGGAAACGAAAACAGGAATTACACGCCATAAATTGCTGAAAGAATAGAACCCGGAGATTCTTCTTATTTTTATTTTTCTGATGCATTTTTTACATTTGTAGAAACAAAACTCTGAAATCATGTCAAAAGAAAAGTCACCAACAAAAGAGAAAGAAAAGAAACAGGCAAAACTGTCCCTGAAAGAAAAAAGAGCTGCAAAAAAAGAAAAGCGTGACAAAAAGGGATGAGCAATCCCTTTTTTTCTTTTCTTAAAGCCAATTATTAATTGTATTATTAAGACTTATATTTAAATCTACAGCCATGCTCGAAAATCTGATTGAATTGATTAAGGAGAATGCAGGAGAAGCTATTGTCAACAACCCCGCCATTCCCAATGAAAAGAACAATGCCGCAATTGAAACAGCAGCCGGTGCTCTATTCAAAGCTCTGAAAGGAACTGCAAAAACCGGAGGTATTAATTCCATAAAAGACTTGTTTCAGGAAGGAACCGATGTGAATTCCAATCCGGTAGTAAACAAGATATCTGCCAATGTTGCCGGTGAATTGATGAAGAAATTCGGCCTCAATAAAGGAGCCGCCAGTAGCATTGTTGCCATGCTGATTCCCATAGTCCTGAGCAAACTCATTAAGAAGACCAACGATCCTAAAGATAACAGCATCAATCTCGACAGTGTAATCGGATCTCTTACTTCCGGTAAGAGCGGATTAGGCGGTTTGGGCAGTATCCTGGGAACCCTGAAAGGCTTACTGGGAAGCAGAAGTTAAATTAACCGCCCTAACAGGTGATTCATATCACCAATTTATTCCCAACCTTTTTTTCATCAAACCGTATATATGATGGATAAACGAAAAAATAGGAATGATGAAGAAAGGAGTACTTTTAGTTGCATTTTTACTCGTTGGAGTAAGTTTTGGCTATTCCCAGGTTACCAGTATCAGCCAGGCACAGACACTGTATATTTACAATTTTTCCAGGCTGATCCAATGGCCTTCCGAAAGCACATCTGGTGATTTTGTAATCGGAGTAGTTGGTGATAATGAGCTATTCACCAACCTGGCTGCTTTTGTTTCCAATAAAAAGGTTGGTACGCAGCCCATTGTAGTCAAGAAGTTTGATGATCCCCAAAGTGTTGCACGCTGTCACATTGTTTTTGTTGGTGACGGTAAGGTTTCACGCCTGAGTGAAATTATTGGCAAACTCCAGGGTGCAAGCAGCCTGATTATTACGGAAAGGAAAGGAATGATCAATTCAGGTTCCGCAATTGACTTATTTATGGAACAGGACAAACTCAGGTTTGTTATGAACTCCAATAATGCTGAAAAATACAATCTTACCGTGAGCAAATCACTGGAAGATATGGCATATAAGAATTAACTGAACGATCAGTTTATAAAATCAATCCTGCCCGGCAATCCATTTCGTCTGGCAGGCTTTTAAAAGGATTGGGCCTTTCAGGTTGACTTGCTCACCGGAAATAAGGTCCCATCCTTTTTTGTTTTCGGGAAGCAACAAGCCGATTTCAACCGGTCGGACTGACATATTGGAAAGGCAGTACACTTTCTGGCCTGTATTCTTGTTCATTCTGACAAATGCAAATACAACACTGTCAAGTTCCAATAACTGTTGCTCGCCGGCCGGATGAAAAGCCGAGTAGTTTTTCCGTATCCGGATCAGGTTGGTCAGTCTTTCATACAACTTCTGATGTATGGTATCGGAAGTAAGCAATCCGGTCATTTCTTCTTCATTGAGTTGCCTCCGGTTAATGCTTCGGGCTCTGCCGGTAGCTTCCAACCCGGCATAGTCATTGGTTGTTCCCAGCAGGCTGTGAATATAAAATGCCGGTATGCCCCGGAGTGCCATCATAATTGCCTGTGATGTGACGAATCGCTCTTCCTGAAGGTGATCGGGACCCAGCTGGGTGCCCTTCATTGCATCGAGATAAGTGATATTGATTTCGTAAGGGCTTTGTGAACCGTCAGCATTGGTTTTCCGGCTTACCTTCCCTCCAAAACCGATCATTCCTGCGATCAGACTTTCAATTTCCCCGGCAGACAGTAATCCCTCCAGCGGGCGCACTCCGATTCCGTCATGTGATGCAGTGTAATTCAGGAATGTCTGATCTTCCGAGGTGTCGGGTATTTCTCGGGACCACTTACTAAGATGCGTGGCATCACCGGTATGCAAAGCATGTAACAACAGCGGGGGAAGACTGAACTGGTACACCATATGGGCTTCATCATGATTACCGAAATAACTCCAATTCTCCCGGTTTGGCACATTGGTTTCCGTAAGAATTACTGCACCCGGGCAAACATAAGTGGCAATATCCCGCAACAACTTTACGATCTCATGAGTTTCCGGTAAATGAAGACAGTTGGTACCAGGCACCTTCCAGAGAAAGGCAATGGCGTCGAGCCGGATAATCCGGATTCCCTGTGAGATGTAAAATATCATGATCCGGATCATTTCCAGCAGCACCTCAGGATTCGAAAAATCCAGGTCAGCCTGATCTGCGCTGAAAGTTGTCCACACATCCCTGGGTCCGCCGGGAGTTATGAAACGGGTAAAAAGAGGCGTGCTGCGGGGTCTGACCACATGACTGTAATCTGCACCGGGAATGGCTTCAATGAAGTACTCCCTGCCCGGATCGCGGTCCAACAAGTAGTTCTGAAACCAGGGATGTGACGATGAAACATGGTTGATAACCAGGTCGGCCATCAACGTGTAACCGGAAGTAAAGGCCGTTATGTCACCCCATGTTCCCAGGTCGGGGTTCACGTCCATGAAATTACTCACAGCAAATCCGTCATCTGAACTATAAGGTAAAAAAGGCAATATGTGTATTGTGCTGAAAGTATCCGCCAGATAACGGTCAATAAACCGTTTGAGCGTTCTTAAAGGCTTTTCATAAGCGGTTCGGATGCTGTTGCCGTAGGTAATCAACACGATGTCTTTTTCATCCCATCCTGATTTGCCTTTGAACTGCAGGTTTGTCATGGCCAGCACCCGGTTTACCAGCCCCTCACTGAAGTTTGCTTTATAGATTACCTGCAGATGACGGGCAACTGTTCCGGCAAATTCAGCCATACCGGCGACCCTGTTTCCGATCTTAGCGTTGTTGGTCATCGTGTAATTGATTTAATGTAAGCCCCTTGTAAAAACGTTGTTGATCAACGGACCCAGGGAATCCGAAATAACCTGGTGACCCAGCTTTTCAGATAACACCTTCAGGTTACGGGCAACCAGGTTATTGCGAAAACTCACATTAGTGGCAATTTGATATGTTGTTTGAATCAGCACCGGGTCCAGGATGTTATCTTCAACGAAGGGCAGATCAAATCCCAGCGGTTCCAGGTCGGTTTTATAAACTCCGTATTTGTTGATGACTACCGGTAACCCTGCTGCCAGCATTTCAAGCAGGTTATTTCCGAATCCCTCAACCTGGCTGAAATAAGTACCGATTCCTCCGGCGGCGGCAACTACCGATGGTATTTCAAAAAAGTTATAATACTTCTTATCAACAATAATATCCCGGTGTGACAGGATGTGATCTTCCCCAAAGATCATAAAAACAGCTGATTCTGTGTACTCTTCCTTTTTCAGCTGGTAGTACTCGGTGAGAAATTCCTTATACTTTGCCTGCTCGTCACCTGAATGCCCTGATATTAAAAGGGCTATACATTTGCGATTACCGCGTTCATGAAATTTTTGCTCGAGTTCAAAAGCAAGATCAACGGCAAATTCAATTTTTTTACGGGGAACAATCCGTGTATGCTGAAGTAACAACACAGTATCATCCATGGTAAACCCGGCAGATTCAACCATAGAAACCAGTCCGATATCATTAAAAAAAGAGCGGTTATAGTTGTCCTGTGGTGGGAAGATGAGCTTGTTACCAGTCCAGTCGTTTTCTTTCCAGTTCCACGAAATATCATGTGTATTGGGGATGATCACGGTACGTTCCCTGAAATACTCATCGAGCCGTTGCACGCCATACTGGTCAAATATTCTTTTAGCCAACAGCGGTTGTGTGCTGTTAATAAAAATGATGCCATCCACATAAGTACCCGGAAGATACTTCAGGTATTTCTGGATTACCGGATTGGGATTTGAAAACTGCTCTCTTTCAAAATAGGAATCATGCCACCATACCAAAACTTTGGGCCAGATGATGTTTTGTTTCCTGAGTGATTCAAAATAATAGCCCAATCCGACAGCCGTAATGAAATTGTAAGGGTGCGATGTATTGTGGGCAATGATGATGTCGATGTTGTTTTTATGAACAAATTCGGCTATGATATCCCTTGCGATCAGTGCATTTTCGTGAATCAGTTGGTCGAGTGTTTCATCGGCCTGATCATTGAACTTGCTGGTGATCAATTTATGCATTTCGCTCTTATGCCAGAAAACTTCGTTGGTTTGGGCATTAAACCGGGGAGAGGAGTGGGCGGCCAGAAAATAGATATTGCCCAGCGGAATACCCAGGCCTTTTACCATGGCATTCACCGACTGGTCAATCACAATGGATACTCCGTCGTTCTTACCAATCAGTGAATGGATGATGCCGTAATTGAGGTGGGATATGTCCATTATACAATAATTTTAAGCACCTGTCGCAAATCGGTGATGATAAAATCAGGAGTGATACTCCTAAGTTCGCTAATTTCCTCGCGCATTCTTAAGGATTTCCTGTCTCCTGCAAAAAGCGCAGTTTTTAACCCGGCAAGGTGTGCCGGATATACGTCACGGAACATGTCATTGCCGACAAAAAGAATCTCGTCGGGATAAATTCCATATTTCTTGCGACACCTGTCCTTCAGCATTTCAAAAAGATAGGAGTCGGGTTTGGACCGTTTGCACTGATAGGAAAAGATCGTCAGTTCGTCATCAAAAGGAGGCACCAGCTCCGAATCGGTAACTGAGCCATTCATGAAATAATTGAGAATAACCGGCGTATAGAATTGCGCGTTGGAAACTATGCCCAGAGGCATCGATCTGTCAGCCAGGTGCGTGATCATCTCATGCATGCCGGGCATCGGATAAATCCGGTTACTCAATACTTCAAATACAAAGGTAAAACATTTGATACAGAGCGATCCGTTAAGAACCAGATTGTTTCTGTTGCTGTGGTCTGAAACAATATATTCCCATATGGAGAGGATGTCTATTTCGGGATAAGGTTTGTCTTCAGCTTTATCTCTCTGATGAACAAGT